>JAIWOL010000124.1 GCA_020216925.1 Thiobacillus sp.
GAATGATTTCGAACAGACTTGCCACGGCATCCAGCATTGCCAGATCGAACTGGGCTGCGTCGGTTGTCTGTGCATGCACCTGAAACTGGCGCAATACCAGCATCGGCGCGCCGGCCGCGTCGACAGGGGCGTGAGGCGGGGCAATCTGCCAGTGATCCAGGCTTTCCTGAAAGCTGCCTGCCGGCAGCGGGGCGCCCGGGTTCGGCGTGAAGTTCGATGGAACGCCGGCCTGCATGCCGGCCGGGCGGGTTGGTTGACCGTGCCCCCGCTGGGCGTCAGCTTGATGCGAGGCTGGAAACTGGCCGGATTCTGCGGCGCGATGAATATGCGCCAGCACCTCTGAACCTGCCGTGCATATCGATTCTGTCCGGGAGGCAGCGGGACGCAGCGGGGTCGATTCGCGTGGCGCCACGCCACGGGATTCCAGAAACTGCCCCAGCGAGGCGTAGGTGTGCCGCAAGGTGTCCTGAAGCGGGAGCATGGATTGAAGCAACAGCAGCGTCCCGCTTTTTTCTTCCAGTTCAAGGGCGTCCAGCGCGTCCGACAGCGCGCGCACGACGGAAAGCGGGCTGTAGTGGACAAGCACCTCGCCGTACCGCCGGTCCAGCAGGCCGCACATGCGGGCGAGGAAGGGCTGCATTTCCGGGAACAGCGCATCAACCAGGCGGCGCCCCGATTTGTCGACCGCAAGCTGACGGTCGAATGTTGCGTCGTCCAGTAATTGGAGTTCGCCGGTCTGCGGCGTGGCGTGGATGATCGGCGGCATGCCAGGCCCCTGCGCCAGATACGCGCGGTAGTGCGCCGCGAAAGCGCCCGAGAGCCGGTCAGGCTGCATGGCAAGCCAGTCGGTGCAGGCCTGGCTGGCGATCAGCATGGATGCGCTCGATTCGCTGGCGCGCGCGCGCAGGATGCCGTCACATATGGCCGGACGACTGCGCTGAAAGAAGTTTTCCAGCGCCTGAACCAGCCGGGTGTCGACCTCGGCATGCAGGCCGGCGGAGGGTGGAAGAGGGGTCGGGGTGGTCATGGCCAGTGGAGATATCGGCCGGATTCCCCGAACATTGAGAGGCGGTGGAGCGGGCGAAGGGAATCGAACCCTCCTCATGAGCTTGGGAAGCTCAGGTAATGCCACTATACGACGCCCGCAAGGTAGAATCGGCATCATACCGAAACACCTTCACTGTCCGCAAAACTCCCGTGATTCATCTGGTCGTAAACGGCGAAGCCCGTTCCTTCTCCGCTCCGCTTACGCTGGGCCAACTGGTCGACACGCTCGATCTGGCCGGCAGGCGTATCGCCATCGAAAGAAACGGCGAGATCGTGCCCAAGAGCCAGCATGGCGCAACGCAGCTCGCCGACGGCGACCGCATCGAGATCGTGGTCGCCGTCGGTGGCGGCTGATCCGTCTGTGCTTCCCTTCCATCACACACTGCCAACTTTCCATGGAACCTCTCGTCATCGCCGGTCAGTCCTATGCGTCCCGTCTGCTCGTCGGCACCGGCAAGTACCAGGATTTCGATGAAACCCGCCGCGCGGTCGAGGCCTCGGGGGCCGAGATCGTCACCGTCGCCATCCGCCGCACCAATATCGGCCAGGACGCCAGCCAGCCCAGCCTGCTCGACGCACTGCCGCCGTCGAAGTACACCTATCTGCCCAATACCGCGGGCTGCTACACCGCCGATGAGGCGATACGCACCCTGCGCCTGGCGCGCGAGTTGCTGGACGGCCACAGTCTGGTGAAGCTGGAAGTGCTGGGCGACCCGCAGTCGCTGTATCCCAATGTCGCCGAGACGATCAGGGCAGCCGATGTCCTGGTGAAGGACGGCTTTCAGGTCATGGTTTACACCTCCGACGACCCCATTGCGGCAAAACAGCTCGAGGACATCGGCTGCGTGGCCGTGATGCCGCTCGCCAGCCTGATTGGTTCGGGCATGGGCATTTTGAATCCCTGGAATTTGCAGATCATCATCGACCGGCTGAGCGTGCCGGTGATCGTCGATGCCGGTGTGGGGACCGCCAGCGACGCGACCATCGCGATGGAACTCGGCTGCGACGCCGTGCTGATGAACACGGCGATCGCCGGCGCCGGCAATCCGGCGTTGATGGCGTCGGCCATGAAGAAGGCGGTCGAGGCCGGGCGCGAGGCCTTCCTCGCCGGCCGCATGCCGAAAAGGATTTATCAGGCCAGCCCCAGCTCGCCGACGGCCGGCCTCATCACCCCGGGCAAGTAAGCCATGAGCGACAACGCTGGCGCGCATCCGCGCATCCGTTCCTATGTGCTGCGCGCCGGCCGCGTCGGCTCCGGGCAGGCGCGCGCGCTGGCGGAAATCGGGCCGCGCTGTCTGCTGCCCTTCCGGCCGCAGGTGATCGATCTTGATGTCGCGTTCGGACGCGCCGCGCCGCATGTGCTGGAAATCGGTTTCGGCATGGGCGAAGGCCTGGCGGAAACCGCAGCCGCGCATCCGGATACCGATTTTTTGGGTGTCGAAGTCCACACGCCGGGCGTCGGTGCCCTGCTCAAGCTGGTGGGTGAACGCGGCTTGAGCAATGTGCGCGTGATCCAGCGCGACGCCGTCGATGTGCTGGAGCGCATGATCGCGCCCGGCAGCCTGGCGGGCGTGCGCATTTTCTTTCCCGACCCCTGGCACAAGAAGCGTCATCGCAAGCGCCGCCTGATCCAGCCGCCGCTGGTCGCATTGCTGGCAAACCGGCTTGCGCCGGGCGGGTATCTTCATCTCGCCACCGACTGGCAGGATTACGCCGAGCAGATGCTTGCCGTGCTGTCGGCCGAGCCGTTGTTGCGCAACAGCGGTGCGGATTACGTGCCGCGTCCCGATACCCGTCCGCTCACCAAGTTCGAGCAGCGGGGCATCCGGCTGGGCCACGGCGTGTGGGATCTGGTTTTTCACCGGACATGACGGCTTGCCATGCCGTGCGATTATGATGCACGGCATGGATATCCTCGTTCTTGCCCAGTCGGCGTTCGCGCTTTTTGCGATCGTCGACCCGGTCGGTGTCATTCCCATCTTCCTGCTGGCAACGCGCGGTTACTCGCTGGCGCAAAGCCGAGCCGCTGCGCGGCTGGCGGCAATCACGGTGTTTGTCGTGCTGCTGTTGTCCGCTTACGGCGGGCAGCTGATCCTCGATTTTTTTGGCATCCGGCTGGCGGCGTTTTCGGTCGCGGGCGGCCTGTTGCTGCTCTTGCTGGCGCTGTCCATGGTGCAGGCACACGTCAGCCCGCAGCGGCAGACCGCGGATGAGGCCGTCGAGGCAGAAGAAAAAGATGCCGTGGGCGTGGTGCCGCTGGGCGTGCCCTTGCTTGCCGGCCCCGGCGCCATCACGCACATGATCGTGGCATCGGGCGCTGCACGCGGCGAGGTGCAGCAGGTGGCGCTGCTGATTCCGGTTGCGCTGGTGGCGCTGTCGGTATGGTTGTCGTTCAGGGCCGCACCTGCCATCGAAAAACGCCTCGGCCGCACCGGTATCCATGTCGTCACGCGCCTGATGGGTCTCATCATCGCGGCCATTTCCATCGAAATGATCGCCAGCGGCCTGGGGCAGCTGTTTCCCGGCCTGTTGGGCTGAAGCGGCGCACTGCAATGGCACGGCGATGCAACAATCCGGACATTCCGGCGTCGTATCGTGCGCGGAAACCGGGCACGGTCGACGCGCCAATCAGGAACCCGATACACCGGCAGAATTGAACCGACAGGAGGCAGGCATGGAATTCGGCATCGTGGGTTTGGGCCGCATGGGCGGCAACATGGCGCGGCGGCTCGCGCGACAGGGTAGAAAGATTGCGGTGATGAACCGCAGTCACGACGTTGCCGAGGCGCTCGCCGCCGAGACCGGCCATCTGGCCTGTGCCGATTATTCGGCCCTGGTGGCCGCGCTGACCGTGCCGCGCATCGTCTGGCTGATGCTGCCTGCCGGCGCGCCAACCGAAACGGCGCTGGACGCGCTATTGCCGCTGTTGAGCCCGGGCGACCTCGTCGTCGACGGGGCCAACGGCCATTACGTCGACGATGCGCCGCGCGCCGCGCGCTGCGCCGAACGTGGCGTCGACTTCATCGATGCCGGCGTGTCCGGCGGCGTATGGGGGCTGGAGAACGGCTACTGCATCATGTTCGGCGGCAGCAATGCTGCTGCGGCACGCGTGCGGCCTTACATGCAGGCGCTTGCCCCCACGCCCGACAGCGGCTGGTTGCACACCGGCCCGGTGGGATCCGGGCATTACACCAAGATGGTCCACAACGGCATCGAGTACGCCATGATGCAGGCTTTTGCCGAAGGCTTTGCGCTGATGCGCGACAAGCCAGACTTCGACCTCGACCTGGCGAAAATCGCCGAGCTGTGGCGGCACGGCAGCGTGGTGCGTTCCTGGCTACTGGACCTCACCGCCGATTTCCTGGCGAAAGACCAGACACTCGAAGCCATCGAACCCTTCGTCTCGGATTCCGGCGAAGGCCGCTGGACCGCGCTTGCATCCATCGAGCAGGGCATCCCCACACCGGTGATGACGCTGGCGCTGATGTCGCGTTTCGACAGCCAGGGCCGCGCGGACTTCGGCAACAAGATGCTGGCGATGATGCGCAAAGGCTTCGGCGGCCACGCCGTGAAGGAGGGCTGACATGAACGGCAACCGGAACTCCCAGCTCGACAATCTGCCGTGTTCCTTCGTCATTTTCGGCGCCACCGGCAACCTCGCGTCGAACAAGCTTTTGCCCGCGCTGTTCCATCTTGAAGCTGCCGCGCGGCTGGCGGAAAACCTGTCTATCGTCGCATTCTCGCGCCGCGACTGGACGCTTGAATCCTGGCGCGAACACATGAAGACCGTGCTCTCGAGCAAAACCAAGACGCCGCTCGAAGGCCCGGTATTCGAACGCTTTCTCGCCCGTTTCCGCTACCAGAAGGGCGACCTCAACGACGTCGAATCCTATCGCGCGCTGTCTGCCAACCTGCCGCCCGAGTCGGCGTGTTCGAGCACGGTGTTCTACCTCGCAATCAAGCCGTCCGAGTTTGGCGCGGTGATCCAGAATCTCGCCGCCGTGGGGCTCAATACCCCGCGCGGCATGAACCGCGTGGTGATCGAAAAGCCCTTCGGTGAGGATCTCGAATCCGCGCAGATGCTCAACCGTCTGCTGCACCAGCATTTCGACGAGGAACAGGTCTACCGCATCGATCATTTTCTGGGCAAGGAAACCGTGCAGAACCTGCTCGTCTTCCGCTTTGCCAACACCCTCATCGAGCCGCTGTGGAACCGCAACTTCATCGACCATGTGCAGATCACCGTGGCCGAATCCATCGGCATCGAGAAGCGCGCGGATTATTACGACCGCGCCGGCGCCCTGCGCGACATGTTGCAGAACCATTTGATGCAGCTGCTCACTGTGGTGGCGATGGAACCGCCCCCGGCGCTGGAGGCAGACGCCCTGCGCGATGAAAAGGTGAAGGTGCTGCGTTCGATCCGGCCGATTGCCAAGCGCGCCGTCCACGCCCATGCCGTGCGCGCGCAGTATGCCCGCGGCAGCCTTCAAGGGCAGCCCGTCGTCGGCTATCAGCAGGAAGAAAACGTCGAGCCCAATTCCATCACCGAAACCTTCGTCGCCGCCAAGTTCTACATCGACAACTGGCGCTGGCGCGGCGTGCCCTTCTACCTGCGCACCGGCAAGCGCCTGGCGAAGCAGACCTCGATGATCGCCATCCGCTTCCGCCATCCGCCGCAGCAGCTCTTTCGCGAAACCCCGATCGAAACCATCGCCCCGAACTGGGTGCTGCTGTCCATCCAGCCCGAGGAATCCATGCGCATGGAAATCCACGTCAAGCAGCCCGGCCTCGACATGGACACGCGCGTGATGCAGATGAACGCCAGTTTTCTCAAGACCGATGAGCAAACCCTCGATGCCTACGAAACCCTGCTGCTCGACGTGATCGAGGGCGACCGTTCGCTGTTCATCCGTTTCGACGAAGTCGAATGGGCCTGGCAGGTGGTCGACCCCATCCTCAAGAACTGGACCGTCGAACGCGAATTCATCCCCACCTATCCTGCGGGCTCGTGGGGGCCGGCGGAAGCAAACCGGCTGTTCGACAGCGACGACCAGACATGGCGGGATGAGTTGTGAGCGCATGGGTTGCCATCCTTGCGCCCAGGCGGAAAATGCGTGTCTGCATTCGCAGATGCGCCAGACGCTCCACCCGCACAGATGACACTTCCCGCCACCCGGGTCTTCGACTCGCCTGAGATACTCGTCCGCACACTGGCCGATACCCTCGAACGTCTCGCCGCTTCCGCCATCGCGGCCCATGGCCGCTTCCACCTCGTGCTTGCAGGCGGCAACACGCCGCGCGCGCTCTACCGGGAACTCGCCAGCCGCCGCGCCGGCGACGATAAATGGCATATCTGGTACGGCGACGAACGCTGCCTGCCCGCCGACCATCCCGAGCGCAACAGCGTCATGGCCGAAACCGCGTGGCTCGCAGAAAGCCGCATTCCGCCCGCGCAGCGCCGCCCCATTCCCGCCGAACGCGGTGCAAAAGCCGCGGCTGCCGATTACGCCGCCTGGCTGGACGGCGTCCCCGCCTTCGATCTCGTCCTGCTCGGCGTGGGTGAAGACGGCCATACCGCCAGTCTCTTTCCTGGCCGGGTCTGGACAGACTCCGCCGTGCTCGCCGTCCACGACGCGCCCAAGCCGCCGCCTGATCGCGTCAGCCTATCGGCCAGTCGGCTGGCCGATAGCCAGGCGGTATGGTTCGTTGTCACGGGGACGGAAAAGCGCGAGGCTTTGCAGCGCTGGCAGGCCGGGGAAAAACTGCCGGCAGCGGCAATACGGGGCAAATTGACGACCTTGTTGTGGATGGATCGTGCCGCGGCGACTCAGCTCTGATCGTTTGTTTCCGGCGCGGGCGCCTCAGCCTGCGACCATGGCTTGGCTCGCGCTGCGAGCAGCATCGCCGCCCGCGTTGCCGGCGTCTCCAGACTGATCCTTCCCAGCGCCCCGCTCCTGAAATCAGTCAGCAGCAGATTCGCGGCTTTCTCCAGGTCGGGTTCGCCGCCGCGCCCCTGGCGCAGGCAGCCGCGCTTTTTCGCCACGGCCTCGACGACGCCGATGGGATCGAGTCCGTCGAGTTTCAGCTGGTAGCGTTCGATCAGGTTTTGCGGATAGCGCGCAAGCAATATTCCGGCAAGAAACTCCGCCACCGCTTCGTCAATCACCGCGTTGCGACCGATGGCGTGGCACGCCGCCAGCATGTAGCCGTCGGCATCGTGCTCGATCTTCGGCCACATCAGCCCGGGGGTGTCGATCAGGGTCAGGCGCGGCGTCAGCAGGATGCGCTGCTGCGACTTGGTCACCGCAGGCTCGTCACCGACCCTGGCGACTTTTTTCTTCACCAGCGCGTTCATCAGGGTCGATTTGCCGACGTTGGGGATGCCCATGATCATGAGCCGCAGCGGTTTGAAGTTGTCGTCGCGATGCGGCGCAAGTTTCTGCGCCAGTGCGGGCAGCTTCGCCACATCGCTGGCTTTTTTGGCGGAGAGGGCCACGGCCTTCACGCCGGGCCGGTTTTCGAAATATGCGATCCAGGCAGCGGTGGCGGCGGGATCGGCAAGGTCGGTCTTGTTCAGCACCTTGAGACAGGGGCGTTGCCGGTGCGCGCGCAGCTCATGAATCATCGGGTTGCTGCCGGCTTCGGGCACGCGGGCGTCGAGCATCTCGATCACCACGTCGGCGTCGGCCAGGGTTTCCGCCGCCTTTTTGCGGGCGGCGGTCATGTGACCGGGGAACCATTGAATCGCCATGGCGTGCGCCGTCAGCCGGCGCCGCCGCCCGACCCGATGCCGTGGGCGGCGGCGAGCACCAGCGCATCGAACGCGGCGGCGTCCATGAGACCCTTCGCGGCGACGATCTCGCGTACAGGCCGACCGGTCTTTTCCGATTCCTTCGCCACTTCCGCCGCCGCCGCGTAGCCGATCTGCGTATTCAGCAGGGTGGCGAGCGCGACGCTCTGGTGGATGAAGAACGCGCAGCGCTCGCGGTTGACGATGATGCCCTTGAGGTTTTTCTCGGTGGCGGCGTTCATCGCGTTCGTCAGCCAGTCCATCGCGTCGAACAGCGCGGAGCCGAGCGCGGGCATCATCACGTTCAGTTCCATTTGCCCGGCCTGCACCATATAGGCCACGGCCGCGTCCTGCCCCAGCACCTGGAAGCAGACCTGGTTGAGCATTTCGAACATCACCGGGTTGACCTTGCCGGGCATGATGGAAGAGCCCGGCTGCACCGGCGGCAACTGGATTTCGCCCAGGCCCGTGCGCGGACCGGACGCCAGCAGGCGCAGGTCGTTGGAAATGCGCGTGAGCTCCAGCGCGAGGTTGCGGATTTCGCCGGACAGCCGCGCCAGGTCGTTCATCGACTGCATCTGCGCCACGAGCTGGCCGACCCGGATGGGTTCGCCGGTCAGCGTGGCGAGCTCGACGGCGACCTTGGCCGGGTAGTCCGGCGAGGTGTTGAGTCCGGTGCCGGCGGCCGAGCCGCCCAGACCAATCTCGGCGAGCGCCGGGCGCACGGCCTCGAGGCTGGCTGCACAGCGGGCGAGCGTCCAGGCGTAGCCGGCGAATTCCTGGCCCAGCGTGGTCGGCACGGCGTCCTGCAAATGGGTACGACCGGATTTGACCGTATCTTTCTCGCGCTCGGCCAAACGGGCGAATTCGGCGGCCATGGCATGAATCGCAGCGACGAGGCGCGGCAGCTTGGCCAGCACGGCGAGCCGGATGGCCGTGGGGATGGTGTCGTTGGTCGATTGCCCCATGTTGACGTCGTCGTTGGGGTTGACCGGCTGGTACGCGCCTTTTTTGCCGCCCAGCGCGACGTTGGCGAGATTGGCGATGACCTCGTTGGTGTTCATGTTGTGGCTGGTGCCGGCGCCGGCCTGGAAACGGTCGACGACGAACTGGTCGAGAAACTCGCCGGCGAGTATGCGTTTGCAGGCGGCAACGATGGCGTCGCGCTTTTGCTCGGAGAGCCAGCCGGGCTGGCAGTTGGCGCGCGCGGCGGCAAGCTTGATTTGTACATGTGCCAGTACGAAATCCCTATCCGGACGGCGGCCGGAAATGGGAAAATTGGCCACCGCGCGCGCTGTCTGGGCACCGTACCAGGCGTTCTCGGGAACCCGGACTTCGCCGAGCGAGTCTTTCTCGATGCGCATCTCGTTCATCATGGAAAACCAATGCCTACCTTGCAAAAAAAACGATTTTATCCGATGTGGTTTGCTGCCCTGCTGCTGTTGTCGGGCAGCTCATGGGGTCAGGCAGAAGGTTTCCAGCTCACCGACACCCATGGCAAAGTCCACTCGCTGGCGGGATACAAGGGGAAATGGGTTCTCGTGAACTATTGGGCTACCTGGTGCCCGCCGTGCCTGGAAGAAATTCCCGACCTCATCGCGCTGCACGAAAACAAGAAAAACAACCTGGCCGTCATTGGCGTGGCCATCGATTACCGCAGTTCGAAGCAGGTGACGGATTTTGCTGACAGCATGCTGGTGAACTACCCCATCGTGCTCGGCACGGCCAAGGTGGTGAACCAGATCGGGCCGGTGCAGGGCTTGCCTGCCACCTATCTGTTCAACCCGGAAGGCAGGATGGTGGCGCAACAGGTTGGCCCGATCACCCGGGAAGCAGTACAAAAATACATTGCCAGTCAGCCGGTGCGTCAGAAAAAATAAGTTCAGCCAGGATTCGGGGGAATGCCCATGCGCTCGTTTTTGCTCGCTGTCGTCATGCTCTTCGCGCTGCCCGCCTGGGCGGAAACGCGCGATCCCGCCACGCACTTCTTTCAGCCCAAGTTCGGGGATTTGCAGGCAGACCTGAGCGAAGCGAAGAAACAGGGCAAGAAAGGCATCTTCCTGTTTTTTGAAATGGACGACTGCCCATTCTGCGCGCGCATGAAGTCCACCATCCTCAATCAGGCCGACGTGCAGGACGCCTACCGGGCAAATTTCCTGCTCT
>JAIWOL010000068.1 GCA_020216925.1 Thiobacillus sp.
ACCCCGTCGACGTGAACGGCGATACCGAACTGACGGATTTCCAGGGCAATACCACCACCGAAAAAGCGTTTGCCTTTGCGAACCGGGTGCGCGCCACCCCCACGCTGCTGTTCTTCGACCTCGACGGCAAGCTGGTCGCGCGACATACCGGCCCCACCAAGGACAAGGCCGAGTTTCTGCTGCTCGGGCAGTACGTGACCGAAGGCGCCTACGCCAGCCAGCCCTTCGTCAAGTACAAGCAGGGCAAATGAAGCGCGTGTTCCTTGCTGCGCTGTTTGCGGGCGCGTGGAGTGTGCAGCCCTGGGCCGCGCCGCTGACGCTGGAGGAAGCGCTGGCCGCGGCAGCCTCGCCCCACCCCGACTGGCGCGTGGCCGAAGCCGATCTGGCTGCTGCGCGGGCTGATCGCGATCAGGCGGGCAGTCGCCAGGATTTTGCCCTGTATCTCGATGGCGCCGCCCGTACCGGGCGCCGCCCCGGCGGCGAGTGGAAACCTGACAACGTGGCGCGCATCGTCGCGCGCAAACCCCTGTTCGATTTTGGCCGCAGCGAGGGAGCGGTAAATGCTGCCGACCGCGAGGTGAAGGCGCGCGAGGCTGTCCTCGTCAGCGTGGAAAGCCTGCGCCGGCTCGACATCATGGCGCGCTTTTTCGATGTCCTGCTGGCCGACATGCAGTATGCCGCCGACAACGAATTCATGGCAGTGGCCTATGTGTCGCTCGACCACGCCGAGGACCGGGTCGAGGTGGGGCAGATGAGCCGGCCGGAGTTTCTCAGGCTCGAAGCCGAATACCAGGACATACGGGAACGCCGCAACGCCAGCCTGCAGCGTGTGCGCGCCGCCCGGCAGAAGCTGGCCCACGCGCTCAATCGTCCGGGGCAGTTGCCGGTCGAGCTGGCTCAGCCGAAATTGCCGGATAACGCACGAACCTTGCCCGATTACGAGGCCCTGCTGCCCTGGGTGCTCGCGAACAACCCCCGGCTGCGCGCGCTCGATGCGCAAATCGCCGCGGCCGATGCGCGCATTGCTGCAATACGTTCGGACAACCGGCCCTCGCTCGACGCCGAGGTGATTGGGGCCGGCTACAGCCGCGAATCCATCACGCGCGACGAGATCAGCGCAGGGCTGGTCTTTACCGTGCCCCTGTATCAAGGGGCGCGGGTGGACAGCCGCGAAGCGCGCGAACGCGCGCTCCGGCAACGCCTTCAGGCCGAGCGGGAAAAGCTCCAGTTCGAACTGGCCGATGCACTTCTGGCCAGCCTGCAGGAAGTGGAATGGCTGCGAGACACAGGCCGCGCGGCGGCCGACAAACAGATCGAATACCGCGACTGGGCGCTGGAACGCGCTCGTGCCGAATACGAACTCGAAATGAAAACCACACTGGGCACCAACATGGCCGAAACGCAACTCGCCCAATTGCGCCGCAAGCAGGTGGAATATCGTCTTGCGCTTGCGCTCGCGCGCATCGAGGCCCTGTCTGGCGGACGCTTGCCACCCTCGGGAGACAAACCATGAAACCCTATTTCCTCGCCGGCCTGCTGCTGACCGTTCTGGCCACGCCCGCAGCCCGCGCCGCGGACGGCGTGGAACTGACGACACGGGTATCGGGCGTGGTCGGCACCGTTCTGGTCAAACGCGGCCAGCAGGTCAAGAAAGGCGCGGTGTTGCTGCGACTCGACGATGTCGTGCTGCGCGCGCGCGTGGACGAGGCCAGCGCCGAGCTGGCGCGGGCCGAAGCCGATGCGGCCGAGGCCAAGCGCGATTTCGACCGCGCTCAGGAGCTTTACACCCGTACCGTGTCTTCGACCAGTGAACTCGATCTGGCGACGACCCGGCAGGCACGGGCACAAGCGACCGTGTCGGCTGCCAGGGCACGACTCGACATTGCCCGCAAGAATCTGGCCGATGCCGAGTTGAAAGCGCCATTCGACGCCCGCGTAGTGGCCGTTCCCGGCATGCCTGGCACCGTGGTTGCAGCGGATTGTCAGCCGCGTTCTTTGGTCGTGCTCTCTCCCTTGCAGTGAGTGCCTGCTGTACGCGGGAGCCGCCGAGACGCTACGCGACCGCGGCTTCCGTGTCCGCCGCCTGGTGCGGCGAGACCCGCGCGGCAACCGCCTGGCGACAAAGCGGCAGCGTCTCCCGGAAACCGCTGAGATCGTTGCCTTCGTGCATCTTGCGGGACGGGCGCATGGTCAAGTCCATTTGCCGCCCCCGTTGCGGCGGGCAGGGCGGTATCCGGACCGCCGAATCCCCGACGGCAGGATGGATCATTGCCAGCTGCGGGAGACGGACGAGGCGTCGGCCGAACGTGTGGCCGGCTGGTAATCCCAGTGGCGTTTCCAGGCGCTGACGACGAGGTTCGGGTATTCCGGACGGCCCAGGCTGCCGTTGTAGCGGCCCAGAGCCCGAAAATAGTCACCGCGTTCGATGTTGATGTAATGGCGCAGGATCAGGGCGCCGTACCGCAGATTGGTACGCAAATGGAAGAGGTTGTGGTCGGGGCTGCCGATGGTTTTGACCCAGAACGGCATGACCTGCGTGTAACCCCGTGCTCCGACCGGCGACACGGCGTATTTGCGGAATCCGCTTTCCACCTGGATCAGCCCGAGCATCAGTTGCGGGTCGACGCCGGCGCGCGAGGCTTCCCAGTGCAACGTGGTCAGGAATTCCAGACGTTCGGCCTCGTCCGGCATGCGTTTGGCCAGGCGGCGCGACATTTCCTTCAGCCAGGCCGCTTCGTCTGCCGGGTTGCTGAACGCGGTGCGCGTGACTGGCGTATCGGCCAGGCCCCGCTGCAGCGAGGCGCGGGCGTTGGCGGACAAGGCCTCTTCGCGTTGCGCTCCGGCGCAAGCCGGCTGCGCCAGCCACAGGGCGGCGAGCATGATAGCCAGTTGCGTCGTGGTTTTCATGTCAGTTTTCCATCAATCTCGTCAAAAAAGCCAGGGCGTCCGGCACGGCGATTTTCTGCGCTTCGGTCGCGTTGGCGCGGCGCGCCTGATATTCGATCACGCCCGCCTTCAGGCCGCGTTCGCCTATGGTCACGCGGTGCGGAATGCCGATCAGTTCGGCATCGGCAAACATCACGCCCGGGCGCTCGTCACGGTCGTCGAGCAGTACATCGAAGCCGGCGGCGATCAAATCAGCATACAAGGTATCGGCGGCAGTTTTAACCGTTTCGCTCTTGCCGTAGCCGATCGCAACAATCACCAGCAAGAAGGGTGCCATGGCCTTGGGCCAGATGATGCCCCGGTCGTCGTGATTCTGTTCGATGGCCGAGGCCACGATACGCGACACGCCGATGCCGTAGCAGCCCATTTCCATGACCCGCGCCTCGCCGGTTTCGTCGAGGTAGGTTGCGTTCATCGACCGGGAGTACTTGCTGCCCAGCTGGAACACATGGCCCACTTCGATGCCCTTGCACAGTTCGAGCCGGCCCTTGCCGTCCGGGCTGACATCGCCCGCCACCACGTTTCTGATATCGGCCACCAGATCAGGTTCCTGCAGGTCTCGGCCGAAATTGACGCCGGCCAGGTGCAGCTTGGGCTTGTTCGCGCCACAGACAAAATCGCTCATGACCGCCACGCTGTGGTCGGCAACGAGGCGGATGGTCGAGCGGTCGATGCCGACCGGGCCCAGAAAACCCGGCGGGCAGCCAAAGGCTTCGCGAATCTCGGTTTCATTGGCCAGGCGGAAAGCGGCCATACCGTCGAGCTTGCCGAGCTTCACTTCGTTGACTTCGTGGTCGCCACGCACCAGCGCAGCGACGAGATGTTCGCCCGCCTTGTAGACCACGCACTTGACGGTGCGCGCGAGCTCCATGCCGAGCAAGGCCGCGACTTCTTCGCACGAAGTCTGCTTCGGGGTATCGATCTCGCGCAGGGGTTCCGCTGCTGCCGGGCGCGGCGTGGCAGGGGGCAGCGCTTCGGCCTTTTCGACATTGGCGGCGTAGTCGGAGTCGGGACAGAACGCCAGCGTGTCTTCGCCCGAATCGGCGAGTACGTGGAATTCGTGCGATGCCGAGCCGCCAATGGCCCCCGTGTCGGCGGCGACGGCGCGAAAAGTCAGGCCCAGGCGGCTGAAAATGCGGCAGTAGGCGTCGTACATGGTCTGATAGGTGTCGACCAGGCTGTCGCGGCTGCTATGGAAAGAATAGGCATCTTTCATCAGAAATTCGCGCGCGCGCATCACGCCGAAGCGTGGCCTGATCTCGTCGCGGAACTTCATCTGGATCTGGTAGAAATTCAACGGCAGCTGGCGGTAGCTCTTGATCTCGCGCCGTGCGAGGTCGGTGATGACTTCCTCGTGCGTGGGGCCGAAGCAGAAGTCGCGCTCATGGCGATCCTTGATCTTGAGCATTTGCGGCCCGAACACCGTCCAGCGCCCCGATTCCTGCCATAACTCCGCGGGTTGCACCGCCGGCATCAGGAGCTCGATGGCACCCGCGCGGTTCATTTCCTCGCGCACCACGGCTTCCACTCGACGCAGCACCCGCAGCCCCAGCGGCATCCAGGTGTAGAGCCCCGAACCCAGGCGTTTGATGAGCCCGGCGCGCAACATGAGCTTGTGGCTGACGAGCTCGGCCTCGCTGGGCGCTTCCTTGGTGGTGGAGAGAAAAAATCGGCTGGCGCGCATGGCGGGCAATCGTGGTCGAAAACGCGCATTTTAGCGTGCGCGCGGGTAATCTTTTGCTCTCGGTTTGGGAGTGGAACACACATGCGGTTGAAATTGGGCAAGCATCGCGCGTCTGATGACGGCGTTGAAGTGACAGAGGCGCGCGGCGTGCGCACCCTGCATCTGGGCAGTCGTGCCATCCAGAGCGCCATGCGCGTATCGCGGCCCTGGGACCTGGAGCTGGCGTATACCCGGGCGATGATGGGATTCGTCATGTTCAATCCCGAACCGGAACGGGTCCTGATGATCGGTCTTGGCGGGGGCTCGCTCGCCAAATTCATCCGCAAGCATCGCGAGCAGACACATGTCACGGCGGTGGAAATCAATCCCAGGGTCATCGCCGCGGCGCGGGGGCAGTTCGACCTGCCGCCCAACGACGCCACGCTCAACGTCATCGAGGCAGACGGTGCGCTGTACGTGCGGCAGCATCCGGCCAGTGCAGACGTGATCCTGCTCGACGGGTTCGACGCCGGCAATCAGGTCGCGGCGCTGGCGACCCAGACCTTTTACGATGCCTGCCGTCGTGCCTTGCGGCCCGGGGGCGTGCTGGTGGTCAATCTATGGGGGCGGGATCGCGAATTCGCCGAATATTTTGCGCGGCTCACCCGGGCCTTCGACGGCGAGATAGGCTGGCTGTCGGTGCAGGATAAAACCAATGTCATCGTCTTTGGTTTTGCCGATTCTGGCGCGCCCGGAAAACTGGCGGAAATTCAGCCCCGGCTCGCCGGGCTGGCTAAACGCTGGGGACTCGATTTGCGGGGTTTTGCCAGAGATTTCCAGTGGGCGAATGGAATCGGGGCTTTGCTGAGATAACTTCCGCTACCGCGCCGGTGGCATGCAGTCCCCTGAAAAAACCAAACAAAACAAAGGCTAATGCCGGGTTTTTCTGCCCGCCGGGTTTGCATTTTGCGGTGGGTATGAAAGAATGCAGACAACTGAATCAATCATATGGTGGCGGCCATGATCGACCGAGAAGGGTACCGCCCGAACGTAGGCATTGTCTTGTGCAACGCGCACAACCAGGTTTTCTGGGGCAAGCGCGTCAATCAGCACGCCTGGCAGTTTCCACAAGGCGGTATCAATGCCGGAGAAACGCCGGAACAGGCCATGTACCGGGAACTGGAAGAGGAAGTCGGCCTGATGCCGGAACATGTGCGTATTCTGGGACGCACGCGCGAGTGGCTGCGCTACGACGTGCCGGCGCACTGGACACGGCGAGACAGCCGGGGGATCTACCGCGGCCAGAAGCAGATATGGTTTTTGTTGCGCCTGACCGGGCGCGACTGCGACGTCTGCCTGCGTGCAAGTGCGCATCCGGAATTCGACGCCTGGCGCTGGAACGACTACTGGGTTCCGATGGAGACCGTGGTCGATTTCAAGCGCGAAGTTTACCGCCTGGCGTTGCAAGAGCTGGAACGCTACCTGCACAAGGACATCCGGTTCCTGCGGCAGCGGGCGCGCCGGCTGTGCGACCGGCGCATCGCGGTTCCGGAAGCGGTTTCATCGAACAAGGGCTGACAGAAGACCGGCGCAACATGAATATCAAACTGCGTTCGTCGAATGTTTTGATTTCAGTTGCCGTGCCCGATCCGGGCTTGCCGCTGTGGCAGATCGCGCCGACCCGCGACGCCGCCGGTCAGCGTCTGACCGATTTCATGATGCTGATTCCGCGTTTGCGCGACCGCCCGGCGGGTGAAATCGAACGCGCGTCGCGCGACATCCAGGCGGTTCTGGCCGTGCATCACGACGTGGTGTTCGCGGATCTCAATCTCAAGCTCAACCTGCTCTGGGTGTCGCTGCGTCCCCGTCTGGGTGCGATCGCGGAGTTGGCTGCGGCCATCCGCCTGCGGGTACCCGATGCAGTATTGATTGCCCACCAGCCTTTTGTGCCGTAGCCCTGCCGGCTGGCTCCGTTAATCTTGCGGCTACAGACACGAGGAGAAACTGCATGAAATTCAAAGCCACTCTTGCCACGCTATCGACGTTTGCGCTGCTGGGTGCAAGCACGGCGACAGCCAATGGTGCCCAGCCCGACACAGCGTCGCAGCCTGCCGGCGCGCAACAGCAGCCAGTCAGTCCGCCGCAGCTTGCACCCGGCATGCCGATGGTCCCGATGTGGGGGCAACTGCCCGCTGCCGGGGGCTATCCGTATTTTCTGATGATTCCGCAGCCTGTGCCCGCCTACCCGCTGCCGCAGATGGCGCCGCAACCCGGCTGGTGGCCTTTTGTGGTGGTGTGGATGCCGGTGCAGGCAATGCAGGGCGTGCCCGTGCCCCCTGTTGCCGACTACGGCCCGGTGGCTGATACGCCTGTGGTCGTGCTGCCCGAACCCGATCCCGAACCGCAACTGGATGCGGCGGTATCGCGCACAACGCAACTGGCCGCTCCTCCCCGGCAGGGGGAGATTCCGCTTGAGCAGGCTGCCGAGGGGTCAGCGCCTGCCTCGGCAGTGGTTGCGGATGCCGATTATGGCCCAGTTGCCCCGTCCCCTGTGGTCGAACTGCCGGATTTCTTGGCGCCGCCCGCTGTGGCCGCGCCCGCGCCGTCCACTGCCCAGACCAAGAAAAAACCGGCTGTCAGAAAAAAACCTGTGAACAAGGCCCCTGCTGCCGCCGTGCCGGCTGGCAAACGCATCTGCTGGAACAATGGCGTAGTCGCGCCCTGTCGCTGAACAACCGGCAGGCGATCAGGGGGTTTCCCGGCCTGCTTCACCCGTTCGGGGTAATACCCAAGGGGGGCGAATTGGTTGATAATCCGCGATTCCCCATAGCAATGCTGGAGCAAACATGGCTGTTTCCGAACTACAGGTTCAGACCGCGCTGAAAGAGCTGATCGACCCCAACACGCAAAAAGACTATCTCGCCACCAAATCGGCCAAGAACATCAAGATCGATGGCGGCTCCGTGTCGCTGGACGTGGTGCTGGGCTATCCCGCGCAAAGCCAGCTGGAGTCGCTCAAGCGGCAGATCGAGGACAAGCTCAAGTCCATCGACGGCGTATCTGCAGCCACGGCCAACGTCAGCTACAAAATCGTCTCGCACAGCGTGCAGCGCGGCGTGAAGTTGATCCCTAACGTCAAGAACATCATTGCCGTCGCCTCGGGCAAGGGCGGCGTCGGCAAATCGACCACCGCCGTCAACCTGGCGCTGGCGCTGGCCGCCGAGGGCGCGTCTGTCGGCATGCTCGACGCCGATATTTACGGCCCTTCGCAGCCCACCATGCTGGGCATCACCGACAAGCCCGAGTCGACCGACGGCAAGAACCTCGATCCCCTCATCGGGCATGGCATCCAGGCGATGTCGATCGGCTTTCTCATTGATGTCGAAACACCCATGGTGTGGCGCGGGCCGATGGTGACGCAGGCGCTGGAACAACTGCTGAACAACACCAACTGGAAAGAGCTCGATTACCTCGTCGTCGATCTGCCGCCCGGTACCGGCGACATCCAGCTGACGCTCGCCCAGCGCGTGCCCGTCACCGGCGCGGTGATCGTCACCACGCCTCAGGACATCGCGCTCATCGACGCGCGCAAGGGCCTCAAGATGTTCGAGAAAGTCGGCATACCCATCCTCGGTGTGGTGGAGAACATGAGTCTGCATATCTGCTCGAACTGCGGCCACGAGGAACGCATCTTCGGCGAGGGCGGCGGCGAGCGCATGTGCCGCGATTACAACGTGGAATTCCTTGGCGCCCTGCCGCTCGACGGTCGTATCCGCCACGACACCGACACCGGCAAGCCTTCGGTGGTGGCCGACCCGAACGGGCGCGTCGCCGACATCTACAAGACCATCGCTCGTCGCGTCGCGGTGAAAATCGGGGAGACTGCGGTCGATCATTCGGCCAAATTCCCCAATATCGTCATCTCCAATACCTGATGAGCATCAAGTCCGACCGCTGGATCCGCCGCATGGCGGAAACGCAGGGCATGATCGAGCCGTTTGAGCCTGGCCAGGTCAAATCCGTCAGCGGTCGCTCCATCGTCTCGTACGGCACGTCGAGCTATGGCTACGACGTGCGCTGTGCGAATGAATTCAAGATTTTCACCAACCTCAACCACACTCTGGTTGATCCCAAATCCTTCGATCCGGATTCTTTTGTCGAAGTCACGGGGGAGTCCTGCATCATTCCTCCCAACTCCTTTGCCCTGGCGCGAACGATCGAATATTTCCGCATTCCGCGCAGCGTGCTCACGATCTGTCTGGGCAAGAGCACCTATGCCCGCTGCGGCATCATCGTCAACGTGACGCCGCTGGAGCCGGAGTGGGAAGGCCACGTGACGCTGGAGTTTTCCAATACCACGCCGCTTCCCGCGCGCATCTACGCCAACGAAGGCGTGGCGCAAATGTTGTTTCTCGAATCCGACGAGGTGTGTGAAATCTCGTACAAGGACCGCGGCGGCAAATACCAGGGACAGGTCGGCGTGACCCTACCCAAAATTTAACGTCTGCGACGTCTGTCCGACGTAGAATCCGCGCTTTTCCAGCCTATTCCAGGAGCCGCCATGCGCTTCCGTTTTCCCGTGGTCATCATCGACGAGGATTTCCGTTCCGAGAATGCTTCGGGGCTGGGCATCCGCACGCTTGCCGAAGCAATCGAGAAAGAGGGCATGGAAGTGCTCGGCGTCACCAACTATGGCGACCTGACGTCATTCGCCCAGCAGCAGGCGCGTGCCTCGGCATTTGTGCTGTCGATCGACGACGAGGAACTGGCGGGGTCGGCCGAGGATGCCAATACCGCGCTGGAAAAGCTGCGAGGCTTTGTGGAGGAGGTGCGTTTCCGCAATGCCGAAATCCCGATCTTCCTGCACGGCGAAACGCGCACCGCACGCCATATTCCCAACGACATCCTGCGCGAGCTGAACGGTTTCATCCACATGCTGGAAGACACCCCGGAGTTCCTCGCGCGCTACATCCTGCGCGAGGCGCGTGCGTATCTGGATTCGCTGGTGCCGCCATTTTTCCGCGCGCTTACGCATTACGCCGCCGACGGTTCGTATTCCTGGCACTGCCCCGGCCACTCCGGCGGCGTCGCCTTCCTGAAATCGCCCATCGGCCAGATGTTTCACCAGTTCTTCGGCGAGAACCTGCTGCGCGCGGACGTCTGCAACGCCGTCGACGAACTCGGGCAGATTCTCGATCACACCGGGCCGGTAGCGGCGTCCGAGCGCAATGCCGCCCGGATATTCAACGCCGACCATCTGTTTTTCGTGACCAACGGCACCTCGTCGTCGAACAAGATGGTGTGGCACGCCAACGTCGCAGCTGGCGACATCGTGGTGGTCGACCGCAACTGCCACAAGTCGATCCTGCACGCGATCATCATGTGCGGCGC
>JAIWOL010000125.1 GCA_020216925.1 Thiobacillus sp.
GATCCCGATCTTCCTGACGCCGACGCGCAACCACTACGGCATCATCGGGCCGATCCCGATGGACGAGTTCCGGCCCGAGAACATCGCCAAGAAAATCGCGGCCCATCCGTTTGCAAAAGATGCGAAGGGCGGGCCGCGCATCCTCACCATCACGCAGTCGACCTACGATGGCATCCTGTACAACGTCGACATGATCAAGGAACTGCTGGGCGATACGGTCGATACCCTGCACTTCGACGAAGCCTGGCTGCCGCACGCCACTTTTCACGACTTCTATCGCGGCATGCACGCCATCGGCAAAAATCGTCCGCGTGCCGAAAACGCGCTGGTGTTCGCCACCCAGTCGACGCACAAGCTGCTGGCGGGCCTGTCGCAGGCGTCGCAGATCCTCGTGCAGGATGCCCAGACGCGCAAACTCGATTTTCACCGCTTCAACGAAGCCTACCTGATGCACATGTCGACCAGTCCGCAGTACGCGATCATCGCCTCGTGCGACATCGCGGCGGCGATGATGGAGCCGCCGGGCGGCACGGCGCTGGTCGAGGAATCGATCATCGAAGCGCTCGATTTCCGCCGTGCCATGCGCAAGGTCGATCAGGAGTTCGGCGATTCGTGGTGGTTCCAGGTCTGGGGCCCCGACAACCTTGCCGAGGAGGGCATCGGCGAGCGCGAAGACTGGATGCTGACCGCCAACGATCGCTGGCACGAATTCGGCAACATCGCGCCGGGGTTCAACATGCTCGACCCGATCAAGGCCACGGTCATCACGCCCGGACTGGATGTGGACGGCGCGTTTGCCGACTGGGGAATTCCGGCCGCCATCGTCACCAAATACCTCGCCGAGCATGGCGTCATCGTCGAAAAAACCGGCCTGTACTCGTTCTTCATCATGTTCACCATCGGCATCACCAAAGGGCGCTGGAACACGCTGGTGACGGCCCTGCAGCAATTCAAGTCCGACTACGACGAAAACCAGCCGCTCTGGCGCGTGCTGCCGGAATTCATCGAGAAATATCCGCGCTACGAAAAAACCGGCCTCAAAGATCTGTGCGACCAGATTCACGCCATCTACAAGGCCAACGACGTGGCCCGCCTGACCACCGAAATGTACCTGTCGGAAATGGCCCCCGCGATGAAGCCGGCCGACGCATTTGCCAAGATGGCGCATCGCGAGATCGAACGCGTCGAGATCGACCGGCTCGAAGGCCGCATCACGGCGATGCTCGTGACGCCCTATCCGCCGGGGATTCCGCTGCTGATCCCGGGCGAACGTTTCAATGCCACCATCGTGCGCTACCTTCAGTTCACCCGTTCGTTCAACGAAAGATTCCCGGGCTTCGAGACCGACGTGCACGGCTTGGTCGAGAACGCCGAAGACGGGAAATACTACGTCGACTGCGTGACCCAGGTTTCTCCCTGACACAGGATTGATTTTTCAGGGAAAACGCGTATGATTCACGCTCCCCGGTAAGCCGGGGTGTTTTTATTGAAACCTTGCTCCACCGCACCGCAGCGGGGGGCTGACCCGAAAGGAACACGATGCGGCATTACGAAATCGTATTTATCGTCCACCCCGACCAGAGCGAGCAGGTGCCCGCGATGATCGAGCGCTACAAGAGCAACATCACCAGCCGCGGCGGCAGCATCCACCGCCTGGAAGACTGGGGCCGCCGCCAGATGGCCTACCCGATCCAGAAAGTGCACAAGGCTCATTACGTGCTGATGAACATCGAGTGCGACCAGGAAACCCTGGAAGAGCTCGAACATGGCTTCAAGTTCAACGACGCCGTGCTGCGCCATCTCACCATCAAGCGCGACGACGCGGTGACCACACCGTCGCCGATGATGAAAGAAGAAAAGGCGCGCGACATGCTCGACAGCGCCAAATCCGAAGCGGCTGCCGACGCACCCGCAGAGGCCTGAATGCATCGAGTTGAATGAGTGAACCGGCTGCACATCAGCGGCGTACTCATCCAGGTTGATCCCGTACGTTACAGCCCGGCCGGCGTGCCGATTGCCGAAGCGGTGTTACAGCATCGCAGCAGTCAAGACATTGCAGGCCAGGCCCGGCAGATGGCATGCGAGTTGACGGTGCAGGCGAGTGGAACGCTCGCCACCCAACTGGCCCGGATGCAGAATGGCGCGGCGGTCAGCCTGGAAGGCGCGCTGAACCGGCGCAGTGTGAACAGCCGGCAGCTGATCCTGATAGTGAATCGAATCGAAAAGGAATGAATCATGGCCCGTCCCATGGGTGGTAAATCTGGCGGCAAGTTCGCCAACAAGCGCCGCGACAGCGGCAACCGCGGTCTTTTCAAACGTCGCAAATTCTGTCGCTTCACGGCAGAAAAAGTCGTCGAAGTGGACTACAAGGATGTCGACGTGCTGAAGGAATTCATCGCCGAAAACGGCCGCATCATCCCCGCCCGCATCACGGGCACCAAGGCGCATTACCAGCGTCAACTGGGCACTGCGATCAAACGTGCGCGCTTCCTGGCGCTCATGCCCTACACCGACCTGCATTGAGGAGACGACCATGCAAGTGATTCTGATGGATAAAGTCGTCAACCTGGGCAACCTGGGCGACGTGGTGAAAGTGAAAGACGGCTATGCCCGCAACTTTCTCATCCCCACCGGCCGTGCGCGTCGCGCCACGCAGGCCAACATGGACGCCTTCGCGGCGCAGAAGGCCGAACTCGAGCGCATCGCCGCCGAGAAGCTGGCCGATGCCCAGCGTCGTGGCGAAAAACTCGAAGGCGTGAGCGTCAAGATCAGTCAGAAGGCTGGCGTTGACGGACGTCTGTTCGGTTCGGTCACCAACGCCGACATCGCCGACGCACTGAAGGCATTGGGTCACGACGTGGCGAAAGCGGATGTCCGCCTGCCCGATGGCCCGTTCAAGGCCGCAGGGGAATATAGCGTGGTGCTCGGTCTGCATCACGACGTGACCGCCAACATCACGGTGACGGTGGTCGGCGAGCAGTAAGTCTTGCGTGGCCAACCGGAAAAGGAGCCTTGGGGCTCCTTTTTTGTTGTCGCGTTATTCTGTTTCGCTCACGGTTTATCCACAGGATTGTCCCTTGGTAGGGGGAGGGTAGAAGACTAAAATCCTGTGATGGCAGCCATCCACCCCCTGAACGCGCCGGGCGATCCGCGTCCACTCGACCCTCAACTTGCGCAAATGCGCTTGCCGCCGCACTCGCTCGAAGCCGAGCAGGCCGTGCTGGGTGGCCTGCTGCTCGATAACGGTGCGTGGGATCGCATCGGCGATGTCGTGTCCGAGAGTGATCTATATCGTCAGGATCATCGTCTGATACTCAGAGCCATCGTTCGCCAGATTGCGGAAAACCGCCCGGCAGACGCAGTGACCGTGGCCGAGGCGCTGCAAAGTCTGGGCGAACTCGAAAATGTGGGGGGGCTGGCCTATATCGTCGCGCTTGCCAGCAATACCCCGTCTGCCGCCAATATCCGCCGCTATGCGGAAATCGTGCGCGAGCGCGCAGTGATGCGCCGGCTCGCCGAAGTCGCGACCGGGATCGCGGATAGCGCCTATTCACCGGCCGGCCGGCCGGCATCGCAGCTGCTCGACGAAGCCGAAGCCAAGATTTTTGAAATTGCCGAATCCGGCAATCGAGGCCAAGCCGGCTTTACCGAGATCAAGCCCCTGTTGAAAGAAGTCGTCGAGCGCATCGACGAGCTGTATCACCGCGACAACGACTCCGGCGTGACCGGGGTGCCGACCGGTTTTTACGATCTCGACCAGAAAACCTCGGGGCTGCAACCCGGCGATCTCATCATCGTCGCGGGTCGCCCGTCGATGGGCAAGACTGCCTTTTCGATCAACATCGGCGAGAACGTCGCGCTCGACACCGGTCTGCCGGTCGCGATCTTCTCGATGGAAATGGGCGGCGCGCAACTGGTGATGCGGATGATCGGTTCGGTCGGGCGGCTCGACCAACACCGTCTGCGCACCGGCAAGCTCGGCGAAGACGACTGGCAGCGTCTCACTTACGCGCTCGGCAAGCTGAACGACGCGCCGGTCTTCATCGACGAGACGCCCGGCCTGAACGTGCTCGAACTGCGCGCGCGCGCAAGAAGATTGATGCGCCAGTGCGGCAAGCTCGGCCTCATCATCATCGACTACCTGCAGCTCATGGCGGGCAGCGGAGGGGGCGAAAACCGCGCGACGGAAATCTCGGAAATCTCGCGTGCGCTGAAAGGCCTCGCCAAAGAACTGCACGTGCCGGTGATTGCGCTGTCGCAGTTGAACCGCTCGCTCGAACAGCGCCCGAACAAGCGCCCGGTGATGTCCGACCTGCGCGAATCGGGCGCCATCGAGCAGGACGCCGACGTGATCCTGTTCATCTACCGCGACGAGGTCTACAACCCCGACACGCAGGACAAGGGGCGCGCCGAGATCATCATCAGCAAGCAGCGTAACGGCCCCATCGGCATGGTGCCGCTGGCCTTTCTTGGCGAATACACACGCTTCGAATCGCTGGCGCAGCCCGGATCCTACTGAACCGATGCGGCCGATCAGGGCGCAGATATCCATCGGCGCGCTCGCGCACAACCTGCGTGTGGCGCGTCGGCATGCGCGGGGCGCGCGTGTCTTTGCGGTGGTGAAGGCCAACGCATATGGTCATGGTTTGTCACGCGCCAGGCGGGCGTTTGCCGCTGCGGACGGATTTGCGGTGCTGACGCTCGAAGAAGCGGCCAATCTCAGACTCATGGGCATTGAACAGCCCATCCTGCTGCTGGAAGGTTTTTTCAGCGCGGACGAGGTCGCAAACTGCGCTGAACTCGATGTGTGGCCGGTGCTCCACCAGACCGCCCAGCTTGACTGGCTGGAACATGCGCCCCCGCTGCGTCCCCTTCAGGTTTTTCTCAAATTCGACAGCGGCATGCACCGCCTGGGGTTTCCGCTGGGCCGGCATCACGAAATCGTATCGCGTGTGCGCCAGTTGCGCGGCGTGGCGGGCATTACGCTGATGACGCACTTTGCGCAAGCCGATGAAGCGGCGGGTGTGCACTGGCAGTTCGAGCCTTTTCTGGATGCATTGGCTATGCATCAGCTTCCCTGGAGCAGCGCCAACTCTGCGGCATTGCTTCGATATCCGGAAACCTGCGGGGAATGGGTGCGCCCTGGCATCATGCTCTATGGCGCGTCGCCCTTTGCCGAGGTGACGGCGGCAGAACTGGATCTGCGCCCCGCAATGCGGCTCGTCTCGGAGTTGATCAGTGTGCAGACGATACGGGCAGGTGAGGGCGTGGGCTATGGACAACTGTTCCGCGCGGAACACGACATGCGCGTGGGCGTGGTGGCCTGTGGCTATGCAGACGGCTACCCGCGTCACGCCCCCACGGGCACGCCGGTTGCGGTGGGCGGGCGGCGGTCGCGCACGCTTGGCCGGGTGTCTATGGACATGCTGTGCGTGGACTTGAATGCGCTGCCTGATGCGGTGCCGGGCAGTCCCGTGGAGCTCTGGGGAGAAACGGTACCGGTTGACGCCGTTGCCGCTGCCGCGGGCACCATCAGCTATGAATTGCTGTGTGCCCTGGCGGCGCGGGTGCCGGTCGAAGAAATCGACTGAGGTTCAGTGCGTGGTGCCGAATGACGGGTCACGCGTGCCGGGCGGCATCGGCAGCCCGGCGTAACGGGTAGCCTGGGCTATCGGGCCGCGAGGGAACAGGGTGTAGAGAAACTTGTGTCCGCCCCTCCCGGCGAACTCTTCTTCGAGGCTGCTGGCCAGCGCGCGCGCATTGACGGTGCCGCCGTGATCCGCGTAGCAGTCTCGCAGGTAACGGATGATGCCGAGGTGGTCATCCGTCAGTTCCAGACCATCCTGGCGTGCCATCTCGATGGCCTGTGATTCGCTCCAGGGTTCGAGTTCGAAGAGATGACCGCGAACATTCGGGTCGGCCTGTTCCTGAACTAACCATTTGTTGATGTCGAGCATGGTTCTCTCCTTGGTTGGTTGAGTTTGATTGGGTTATAGAACTTGCCTGCCGAAATCCAAGCCGCCGCGAACATGCATAGCGTGGCTTGTGTTTATAATCCGCCATCCAAACAGGGGAGTTCAAATATGAAAGCGATTGCACGCGCGCTCGTTCTCGGGCTGGTTTTGACCCATGCGACGTATCCTGCACATGCCAGCCTCTTCGGCTTCAAGCTTGGGGGCGACAAGAAGGAGGAAGGCCAGGCTTCCGGCTCGGCCGGGCCGGATGGCGCGCAAGGCGAGGCGAAGGAACTGGAGAAGTGCGATAAACCTTACGGTACTCTGGCGGTGGTCGAGCCGCAGGACGCCGTGATCTCGCACCTGCTGCAATACGGTCTGCAATCCCCCACCGGCCTGATCCGCATGATGGTCCAGCAATCCAACTGTTTCGTGCTGGTGGAGCGCGGCCGCGCCATGCAGAACCTGATGCAGGAACGCCAGCTTGCCGAATCGGGCGAACTGCGCAGAGGGTCCAACATGGGCAAGGGACAGATGGTGACTGCCGACTACGTATTGACACCCGATGCGGTGTTTTCCAGCAAGGACTCCGGCGGCGTCGGCGGCGTGCTGGGCGGGCTGGGGGTGTTCGGCGCGGTCGCCGGTCTGGTTGCCGCCGGACTCAAGTTCAAATCGGCACAGACGACCATGATCCTGTCAGATTCGCGGACTTCGCTACAGATCGCATCCGCTACAGGCAACGCCGAAAAAACCGACTGGAGCATTGGCGGCCTGCTGGTCGGCGGCGGCGCGGTAGGCGGGCTGGGCGGTTACACCAATACGCCGGAAGGCAAGGTGATTGCTGCGAGCTATCTCGACAACTGGAACAACATCGTACGCTCGATCCGGGGCAATCCGGAAATGCAACGCCAGGAAATCAGCCTCAAGGGAAAATCCGGCCAGCCGACCAAGGCCGGAGCGGTATTCAACGAAGGCGACGTGCTGACGGGCAAGATCGGCGGCCTGAAGATTTATGCCCAGCCCAGCAAGTCGTCCAAGGTGGTCTTTACCCTCGCGCGCGGCGAGGAAGTCATTTACACCGGCAAGGACAAGGATGGTTTCATCTCGGTGCAGGGGCAGGATGGCGAGGGCTGGGTCGAGCAGGTCATGGTCAGGAGGTAAAACTCCCGGGGCACTCACAAGCCGGGGCTTGCCCCGGCTTTTTCATGTCGGGCATTCACGCTTCGGTATCGCGCGACAGGAAACATTCGAGATGGCGTTCGCCAGCCAGGCAGGACGCCAGACCGGATTCGGCGGCGGCACGGTCGAGCGCGCTGGCGAATGCCGTCCAGTCCGCGATGCCCTCGTAAATTTCCATCCAGGTGGAGGGATCGTTGCAGCGTTGCATGATGCGCGGCGGCAGCGTACAAAAAGTCCGCATGGCCCGCATCTGCGCCGACGCCCGCGCCAGGGCGTCGGCGCTGCGCTCGGGACGGACGCGGTAGTAGACGTAAACCGCGCGCACTTATTCCGGCACAACGTAAGGGAGCGGCCTGAGCGTCAGGGCGGGACCGTCGGCAGTCTCGAGGTGCAGGGTCTGGCTGCGCGCGCTTTCAATCTGGATGACGGCCAGGAGGTCGTAGCCGCCCGCGGGAGCCGGGGCGGCATTCACCACCATGCCGCTTGCCTGCTCGCCAGGATCGGCGCTGTAGAGGCTGTCGCCGGGGGCGGCCGGTCTTTCGACGTGTCCCAGAAACATGCGTCGCTTGAGTTTGCCCAGATACTGGCTGCGCGCGACGATTTCCTGACCCGGGTAACAACCCTTCTGAAAGCTCACGCCACCCAGCACCTCGTAGTTCACCATCTGCGGCACGAACTGTTCCTGGGTGGCGGCGACGATCATCGGAATGCCGGCAGTAAGACGCAGCCAGTCCCACACCGGTGCGCCCACCGGCTTGGCGAGGGTCTTGAGGCTGTGCCACACAGCTTGCGCCCGGTCCGGGTGCAGGGCCAGGACGAACTTGTCGGCGCCGACGCGCACGACCCGGCCTGCCGGGTGGGCAACCGACTGCATGGTCGATTCAGGTATCGGGCCCACAGCGGCTGCAACGGCGTCGGGCGCGGCAGGGCCGGCCACGACCAGGCGCACGCGCTCGTCGCTGGCGTCGCGTCCCCGGGTTTTTGCGCGCAACACGAACATCGACAGGCGTTTGAGCACGCTCGGCAGAATGTCGCCCGACAACTGAAGACAGGTGTCATCGCCGTCCCGCCACACCAGAAAATTGCCGAGCAGGCGGCCCTTGGGCGTGCAGTAACCGCTCCATTGCGCGCCGTCGGCGTGCAGGGCGCGCACGTCATTGGTAAGCTGTCCATGCAGAAACTCGGTGGTTTCCTCGCCACAAAAGGCGATGACTCCAAGCTGCGACAGATCGGCCATCACGGTAGCGTCGAGAGCGGCGGCACGTTCGGCGGCCGCATCGCCAAAGTGGACGACGCCGCCGTTTTCCAACTGGGCGTTCTGCGACAGGAGAAAGGTTTTCCAGGATTCGATCACGATGGTCTTGATTTCGAAATGCAATCCGAAAAGTGTACACGCGGATGCGTGAGTTGAAACTCAAGCCCTCGCGCCGACTGGGTTGGATGACGCTCGGACTGGGTCTGCTGGCGGGTGTTGCGGTCACGCGAACTGCGTTGCCGATACCCTGGCAGGCGGGATTGATTGCCGGGACCTGTCTGGCAACATTCTGGCAACTGAGGCGCATGGCGCGCGTGCCCCGCATGGCACTCGCGGACGATGGCAGCCTGAACGTCCGTGAGGACGATGGCGACTGGCGCAAGGCGACAGTCCTGCCGGACAGCTTCGTGTCCCCGGCCATGATCGTGATGCGTTATCAGCTGCCGGGCGCGCGGGCGCGCAGTCTGACGCTGCTGCCTGACAGCGCCTCTACAGACGATTTTCGTCGGCTCAGGGCGTCGCTTCGCTGGGCGCGCCGCACACGCTCGGACACATCGTCCCCGGACGAGGGTTGAGCACGGTGTTGCCGGCGATGGGCAGGGTATCCGGGTAGTCGCGGCTGGTGTGGAGCCCGCGGCTTTCCTGCCGCAGCTGGGCGGAGCGGATGATCAGGTCGGCGGTCTGAACGAGATTGCGCAGCTCGATCAGGTCATTGCTGACACGGAAGTTGCGGTAGAACTCGTCGATTTCTGCGCGCAGCAGGCGCACGCGGTGCGAGGCGCGCGCAAGCCGCTTGTTGGTGCGGACGATACCCACGTAATCCCACATGAAGCGGCGCAACTCGTCCCAGTTGTGGGAGATGACGACTTCCTCATCCGGGTCGGTGACGCGCGAAGCGTCCCAGTCAGGCAGTTTCAGCGCGGGAGCGGCCGGAGTGGCAAGGATGTCGGCAGCCGCGGCGTGCCCGAACACCAGGCATTCCAGCAGCGAGTTGGAAGCCAGGCGGTTGGCGCCATGCAGGCCGGTGAAGCTGACTTCGCCCACGGCGTGCAGGTTGCACAGGTCGGTGCGCGCCTTCAGGTCGGTGACCACGCCGCCGCAGGTGTAATGCGCGGCAGGCACAACCGGAATCGGCTGCCGGGTAATGTCGATCCCCAGTTCGAGACAGCGCGTGTAGATCGTTGGGAAATGCTCGCGTACAAAATCCGCCGGCTTGTGGCTGATGTCGAGGAACATGCAGTCTATGCCGCGTTTTTTCATTTCGAAGTCGATGGCGCGCGCAACCACGTCGCGTGGCGCCAGTTCGGCGCGCGCGTCGTGCAGATGCATGAAGCGCGAGCCGTCCGGCAACAGCAAATGGCCGCCTTCGCCCCGCACCGCTTCGGTGATGAGGAAGGATTTTGCATGCGGGTGATACAGGCAGGTGGGATGGAATTGCACGAATTCCAGATTGCCCACGCGACAGCCGGCGCGCCAGGCCATGGCGATCCCGTCGCCGGTCGAGGTGTCGGGATTGGTCGTGTAAAGGTAAACCTTGCCCGCGCCACCGGTGGCCAGCACGGTGTGTCCGGCCGCAAAAGTCTCGACTTCGCCCGTGCCGCGGTTTAGCGCA
>JAIWOL010000126.1 GCA_020216925.1 Thiobacillus sp.
TAGGCGCCATGGATCTGGCGTTCCTGGCCGCCCACGCGCTTGCCCGAAATCAGGTCGATGGCGACGTGCTGTTCGAAGATTTCGATGTTGGGGTGGGCGCGTACCTTGCCGAGCAGGCTGGCTTGTACAGCGTGGCCAGTGGCGTCGGCCGCATGAACGACGCGCCGGCGGGAGTGTCCGCCCTCGCGTGACAGATGCAAGCCGCCCGGCGCCTGCGGGTCCGGGGTGAAGGCCACCCCGTTGGCGGTGAGCCAGGCGATCATCTCGCGCGCCCGGCTGGCGACGAGCCGGGTCACCTCGACGTCGCACAGACCGGCGCCGGCAACCAGCGTGTCGTGGACGTGGGCCTCGACCGAATCGCCGCTGTCGATGGCAGCCGCAATCCCGCCCTGGGCCCAGTCGCTGGCCCCGTCGCTCATCCTGCGCTTGGTCACGATGGCCACGCGACGCGCGTCGGCGAGCTTGAGCGCAGTGGTCAGCGCGGCCAGCCCGCTGCCCAGGATGAGTACATCGTGTCTGTGCTGCATGGTGCGGGCGATGATAGCAGGCCGCGCCAGTGCCGGAATAACCTGTTGCGATTGAACCTGATAACCACAGTTGACCGCTTCATTCGTTTTGCAACCCGATCATGCTGACGATGTTGCCTTCGGGCGCGTTCAACCGAGGCTGTTAGGTTGAACTTTATTGACGGGCACGGCTCCATTGGGCGGAAGACAGGCTCGCGTATACTTCCGCCCATACAACAAGCTGCAGGGAGACATGTCGGATCGCGAACTGGATCAGGTGCTGGTCGAGCGCGCCCAGAAGGGCGACAAACGCGCGTTCGAGCTCTTGGTGAGCAAGTATCACCGCAAGCTCGGACGGCTTTTGTCGCGCATGGTGCGTGACGCGGCAGAGGTAGAAGACATCACGCAGGAAGCTTTCATCAAGGCCTATCGGGCCTTGCCGGGGTTTCGGGGCGAGAGCGCCTTCTACACCTGGTTGTACCGGATTGCGGTGAATACGGCAAAAAACTATCTGGTGGCCCACAAACGCCAGCCGGTTTCATCCGATGTGCTGGCCGAGGATGCGGAGAACTTCGAGGACGGCGACATGCTGCGCGATATCGCGACACCCGATGCGGAACTCCAGACCAAGCAGATCGCCAAAGCAGTGAACGAGGCAGTGGAAGCGCTGCCGGAAGAATTGAGAACAGCCATCACCCTGCGTGAACTCGAAGGCATGAGTTACGAGGAAATCGCGGAGACGATGGCCTGTCCGATTGGTACTGTGCGTTCGCGGATTTTCCGGGCGCGCGAGGCCATTGCCGAGAAAATCCGCCCGATGCTGGGCACGAGTCAGGATAAAAGGTGGTAAGCATGTCTGCATTGCGCAAAATCGATTCCGTTTCTCAGGCCGATGAAACGCGCCTGTCGGTATTGTCTGCCCTGATGGATGGCGAAGCATCGGCTTCTGAATTCGAAGCCGGTTTCGCTGCGTTGCGAACGCAGGCCGCTGCCCGCCGCGACTGGGCGGACTATCACCTCATCGGTGATGCGCTGCGCGGTGTGAAACCTGCTTCCGATGACTTCATGGCCCGCTTCTCCGCCAGTCTGGCAGACGAACCCACCGTACTGGCGCCGCGTCGGCGTGGCTGGGCGCAGGGCGTGGCCGTGGCCTCCTTTGCGGGGCTGGCGGTGTGGGGCGCGGTCAGCCTCACCGGCATCCTCAACGATGCGCCGACAGGCGGCACCATGGCGAACGTGCAGGCACCGCATTCGCTGGCGCTGGCAGACGCGCGGCCGGATGCCGAACTGGCGGCTGCACGCATGGCACCCTACTTCGTGGCGCATCAGGAATTCGCGCCCATGGCGGTGGTGTCGCCCTACCAGCGCGCCGTGGCTGTATCGGTGGAGCTGCGCTGATGCAGGCAGAGGGTTGCGTCTGGTCGCGCGGCATCCTCCTGGTGCTGGCAGGGTGGCTTCTGGCGGGTGCGGCCCAGGCCGACACCGCGCTAGACTGGCTCAACCGGGCGGCGCAAGCTGCCAAGGAGCAGAATTACAGCGGGGTATATGTCTATCACCACGGCGAACATGTCGAGGTGATGCGCGTGCTGCACCGTGCCGATGCGCGTGGCGAACAGGAAAAGGTCGAGGTGCTCGACGGCACGCCTCGCCAGTTCCTCCGCATCAACAACGACGTGTACTGCCACCTGCCCGATGGCAGGCACGTGCGCCTGGAGCGCAATGCCCCGCGCCGATTCTTCCCCGCCCTGTTGCCGAGCGAGCCGCAGGCGCTGCTGGCCTACTACGATGCCAAGCTTGGCGGCAGTGAGCGCGTGGCCGGTCGCCTGTGCCAGGTGCTCACGCTGGAACCGCGCGACGGCTACCGCTATGCTTTCAACCTCTGGCTCGACAAGCGTACGGGACTGCCGCTCAAATCACGCATCGTCAACGAGAATGGTGCAGTGGTGTCGATGTTTGTGTTTTCCGAAATACAGATCGGCAAGATGCCTGATGCCAAGCATTTCCAGAACGATATCGCGGGCAAACGTGTCATCAACGCCAGCCTGGACAGGGTGACCGATGCCGCCTGGAGCGCCAAGGCGCCCCCCGGCTATGTGCAGGTGGGGGCTGCCGTGCGCCCGCTGCCCGGCAAAGCCGCGCCGGTTACGCATCTGGTGTACTCCGACGGCCTTTCCGTGCTCTCGATGTTCATCGAGCCCACGGATCCCCGGGCACACACGTTCAGCGGCTTGTCTGCCGAAGGGGCGATCGGTATCTACGCCCGGTCGGTCGACGGATATACCGTTACCACTCTGGGCGAGGCGCCTGCTGCGGCGCTGATCGAAACCGGAAATTCGGCCCGAAAAAAATAAACTGACTGCGCCATGCTTGAACAGGCTGCTGAAGTCCTCGTCGCTGAACCGGGCAGTACGTGGGTGCGCGCGGTCGAACCCTCGGGCTGCGGCTCGTGCGGCGGACAGGGATGCTCGACCCGGCGCATCGCCGAACTCTTCCGTCGCGATCCGCGGGGCTTCCGGGTCGACAGTGAACTTTCCCTGACGCCGGGTGAACGTGTCGTGATCGGCATTCCAGACGGCAGCGTGCTTGCGGGCGCGTTGCGGGTGTATGGTCTGCCCCTGGCGGCCATGCTGCTGGGGGCGTTGCTTTCCCAGGTCTGGCTGCCCGGCGACGCTGCGGCGCTGGCCGGCCTGTTGGCGGGTGGGGGGCTGGGCTTCCTGTTTGCGCGCGGCGGTCGCGCGGCCCGCCCGGTCGTGTTGCGGCGCAGCCCCCCTGACAACTGTACGATTCATCTCGAGAAAGGATAGAGCCATGATGCGAACCGCAATGGCCGGTCTGGCACTGGCCGCGACCCTGTCGGCCCCGGTGCTGGCCAAGGACGTGGTCGATGTCGCCGACCTGGTGGAAAAACACGGACCTGCCGTCGTCAATATCAGCACCACCAAGCTGGTAAAGCGCAGCCCGGACGGGCTGCCTTTTGCCATCCCGGACGAGGATGACATACAGGACTTCTTCCGCCGTTTCTTCCCGCCGGGTGGCCCGGGCGGACAGGGCGGGCCGATGCAGGAAATCCCCGCGCGCGGCGCCGGCTCCGGTTTCATCGTCAGCAGCGACGGTTACATTCTCACCAATGCGCACGTGGTGAAAAATGCCGACGAGGTTGTGGTGAAGCTCATCGACAAGCGCAAGTTCACTGCCAAGGTGGTGGGGACGGATACCCGTACCGACGTGGCCGTGCTGAAGATTCCGGCGGGCGACCTGCCCACCGTGAAACTGGGCGATCCGACCAAATTGCGCGTGGGCGAGGCGGTGGCGGCCATCGGCTCGCCCTTCGGCTTCGAAAACTCGGTTACGGCGGGCATCGTTTCCGCCAAGGGGCGCTCGCTGCCGTCCGAGAACTACGTGCCCTATATCCAGACCGATGTGCCGATCAACCCCGGCAATTCCGGCGGCCCGCTGTTCAACATGAAGGGCGAAGTGGTCGGCATCAATTCGCAGATATACAGCCGCAGCGGCGGCTACCAGGGCGTTTCCTTTGCCATTCCCATCGACGTGGCCATGGAAGTCGTGGGGCAACTGAAGGCGGGCGGCAAGGTGTCGCGCGGCTGGCTGGGCGTGGTGATCCAGGAGGTGACGGCCGACCTCGCCGAATCCTTCGGCCTGGATCGCCCGCGAGGCGCGCTGGTGGCCCAGGTCCAGCCCGATTCGCCCGCGTCCCGGGCCGGCCTGCAAGTGGCTGATGTGATCCTCGAATTCAACGGCAAGCCGGTCGAAAATTCAGGCGATCTTCCACGCATGGTCGGGATGGCCAAGCCCGGGGCTCAGACGCCTGCCATCGTGTGGCGCAAGGGCAAGTCCATGCAGCTCAATGTGGTGCTGGGCGAATTGCCGGGCGAAACCGCGCAGGGGGCAGGCGACAGCAAGGCGTTTTCGCGGGGCGGATTGGCCCTGTCCGAACTCAGCGCCGAGCAGAAGCGCGCGCTCGATCTGACGCACGGCCTGAGAGTGGAGCAAGCAACCGGCGACGCTGCCCGCGCGGGTATCCGTCAGGGCGATATCATCCTGGCCGTAAACAACACCAAGGTGGCCAGCGTGGACGCTTTCCGCAAGGCCATCGCAACCGTGCCTGCCGGCAAGAGCGCGGCCATACTGGTGCGGCGGGGCGACGGATCGCTGTATATCCCGCTGAAAATATCGGGTGAATAAAAGCCTCACGCTTTACACCCGCGCGGGTTGTCCGCTGTGCGAGGAAATGGAAGCGGCGATCGAGGGCTTGCGGGGCGGCCGGACGATTGCCGTTGCCCGGATCGACGTCGATGCCGATGCCGCCCTCAAAACCCGTTATGGCTGGGATGTGCCGCTGCTGTTCGACGGCGAAACCGAAATCGCGCGACACCGCCTCGACCCGGCGGTGTTTCGTGCATGGCTCGCCGGAAACCCCTGAAATCCGTTAAAATCCGCGCAGTTATCGCATCCCTGACCGGGCACGGAAACGTGCCCGTTTTGCTGTGTCGCAGACCCTGATCCGCAATTTTTCCATCATCGCCCATATCGACCACGGCAAATCCACGCTGGCCGACCGCCTGATCCAGTTTTGTGGCGGCTTGTCCGAGCGCGAGATGGAAGCCCAGGTGCTTGATTCGATGGATCTGGAAAAAGAACGCGGCATTACCATCAAGGCGCAGACCGCCTCGCTCGCCTACAAGGCGCAGGATGGCCAGACTTATCGCCTGAACCTGATCGACACGCCGGGCCACGTCGACTTTTCCTACGAGGTGAGCCGTTCGCTGTCGGCGTGCGAAGGCGCGCTGCTGGTGGTCGACGCCTCGCAGGGCGTGGAAGCGCAGACGGTGGCAAACTGCTACACCGCCATCGACCTGGGGGTTGAAGTCATCCCCGTGCTGAACAAAATCGACCTGCCGGCCGCCGACCCGGACCGCGTAGCGGAGGAAATCGAGGATATCGTCGGGCTCGACGCGAGCGACGCGGTGCGCGCCTCGGCCAAGACCGGCATCGGCATCGCCGAAATTCTCGAGGTGGTGGTAAGGCACGTGCCGCCGCCGCGCGGCAAGGAAGACGCGCCGCTGAAGGCGCTGATCATCGATTCCTGGTTCGACAACTACGTTGGCGTGGTGATGCTGGTGCGGGTGGTCGATGGTGTCTTGCGCCCCAAGGACAAGATCCGTTTCATGGCGACCGGCGCGCAGTATCTCACCGAGCACGTCGGCGTGTTCACGCCCAAGTCGGTCGATCGCGAGCAGCTGGCCGCGGGCGAGGTCGGCTTCGTCATCGCCGGCATCAAGGAACTGAAGGCGGCGCAGGTCGGCGATACCATCACCCTGGTCGACAACCCGGCGGCCGAGCCGCTGCCCGGCTTCAAGAAGGTGCAGTCGCAGGTCTTCGCCGGCCTCTATCCGGTCGAGTCGCACGACTTCGAGGCGCTGCGCGATGCGCTGACCAAGCTGCAGCTGAACGACGCGGCCTTGCAGTTCGAACCCGAGGTGTCGCAGGCGCTGGGTTTCGGCTTCCGCTGCGGCTTCCTTGGCCTCTTGCACATGGACATCGTGCAGGAACGGCTCGAGCGCGAGTACGACATGGACCTCATCACCACCGCGCCGACGGTGGTGTACGAGGTATTGATGAAGGACGGCAGTATCGTCAACGTCGAGAACCCGTCCAAGCTGCCCGACCTGCCGAAGATCGAGGAAATCCGCGAACCCATCATCACTGCGACCATCTTCGTTCCTGAGGTGTTCGTCGGCAACGTCATCACCCTGTGCAACCAGAAGCGCGGCGTGCAGCTCGACATGCAGTACCACGGCAAGCAGGTGATGCTGCGCTACGACCTGCCGATGAACGAGGTGGTGATGGATTTCTTCGACAAGCTGAAATCGACCAGCCGCGGCTACGCCTCGCTCGATTACGAGTTCAAGGAATACCGCGCCGGCGACCTGGTCAAGCTCGACATCCTCGTCAACAATGAAAAGGTCGACGCGCTCTCGCTCATCGTCCACCGCGCCACCAGCGTGTATCGCGGACGCGAGCTGGCTGCCAAGATGCGCGAGCTGATCCCGCGCCAGATGTTCGACGTGGCCGTGCAGGCGGCGATCGGCGCCAACATCATCGCCCGCGAAAACGTCAAGGCGCTGCGGAAGAACGTTCTGGCCAAGTGCTACGGCGGCGACATCACGCGCAAGAAAAAACTGCTCGAAAAGCAGAAAGCCGGCAAGCGCCGCATGAAGCAGGTCGGCAACGTCGAAATCCCGCAGGAAGCCTTCCTTGCGATCCTCCAGGTCTCCGATAAATAAAACACGGCTGAACCATCATGAACTTCGCTCTCATCCTGTTTCTTGCGCTCGTTATCACCGGCGGCATCTGGCTGCTCGACGCGCTCGTGCTCAAACGCGGCCGCGCAGCCGGCGCCAAGGAGCCGATGCTCGTCGAATACGCCAAGAGCTTTTTCCCGGTGATTCTCATCGTGTTCGCGCTGCGTTCCTTCCTGGTCGAGCCGTTCAAGATTCCATCCGGCTCGATGATGCCGACGCTTCTGGTGGGCGATTTCATCCTGGTGAACAAATACACCTACGGCATTCGCCTGCCGGTCATCAACAAGAAGATCATTCCGCTCAACGACCCGCAGCGCGGCGACATCATGGTGTTCCGCTACCCTGAAGACCCGGCGCTCGATTACATCAAGCGCGTGGTGGGCGTGCCGGGAGACGTGATCGAGTACCGCGACAAAAGACTCATCGTGAACGGCCGGCCGGTGCCAACCCGCCAGGTCCGCACCTACAGCTACGTCGGCAATGGCCTCAACTACGTTACCGCGATGGTCTACGACGAGCAGCTCAATGCCGAGGGACACGAAATGATGACCGAACCTGGCAAGCCGGATTTCTTCCCGCCCCAGGTGACAGACTTCCCCGCGCGCGAAAACTGCTCCTACAATGCCGATGGCGCGGGCTTCAAATGCAAGGTGCCGGCGGGGCAGTATTTCATGATGGGCGACAACCGCGACGCCAGCAACGACAGCCGCTACTGGGGCTTCGTGCCCGACGAAAACATCGTCGGCCGCGCCTTCTTCATCTGGATGAATTTCGACGACTTCGGACGCATCGGTACCACCCTTCGTTAAGGAGAGATCATGCAACGCGCACTTGCTCTGACGAGCCGCCAACGCGGCCTGACCATGTTCGGTTTTCTCTTCACCGCCGTGGTGCTGGTGATGATCGCCATGGTCGCCATGAAAACCGTTCCGGCCTACATCCAGTTTTTCTCGGTCAAGAAAGTCCTCGCCGCCATGGAGCAGAGCGGACTCGAAGGCAAGAGCAATGCCGAAATCCGCAGCGATTTCGACCGCCGTGCCAGTGTCGATTACATCACGGCCATCAAAGGCGCCGACCTGGTCATCACGCGCGAGCGTGGCGTGCCGCGTGTGGGCGTGAATTATGAATTCCGTACCAAACTCGTCGGCAACGTGAGCCTGGTGGTCGATTTCCAGGCCGGCACCGCGTCCGGGCCTGCGGCAAACGTTGAGTAATGCCCTGCTGCTCCAGCGCCTGCAGCAGGCGCTGGGCCATACCTTCACCCGCGCCGATCTGCTGGTTCAGGCGCTCACCCACCGCAGCTATGCTTCCATCAACAACGAGCGGCTCGAATTTCTGGGCGACTCCGTGCTGAACTGTTCGGTGGCGCGGGCGCTGTACGACGCGTTTCCCAACCTGCCGGAAGGCAGCCTATCGCGCCTGCGCGCCAATCTGGTCCGGCAGGAAACGCTGGCCGAGATTGCGGCAGAACTCAAGCTGGGCGAGGTGCTGCGCCTGGGAGAAGGCGAACTCAAGAGCGGCGGATTTCGTCGCCCCTCCATCCTTGCCGATGCGCTCGAATCGCTGTTCGGTGCAGTATTCCTCGACGCCGGATTCGATGCCGCGCATCGTGTGGTGCGCGGCCTGTTCGATCCGCTGGTGGCGAAAATCGACCCCAGTGCCTCGGGCAAGGATGCAAAAACGCAACTCCAGGAAATCCTGCAATCCCGCCGCCTGCCACTACCCGAATATCGTCTCGTCGATACCCGGGGCGAGGCGCACGACCAGAGTTTCATCGTCGAGTGTGTGTTGACGCGCCCCGCGCGCATCACGCGCGGCGTGGGCAAAAGCCGTCGCGCGGCCGAACAGGAGGCCGCGCGTGAGGCCTGTGCCTTGCTGGCGTCCAATGGAGGCCAGCCGTGAGCGAGGCATCGCACTTCAAGTGCGGCCTCGTCGCCATCGTCGGCCGTCCCAACGTCGGCAAGTCCACTCTGCTCAACAAGCTGGTCGGGCAGAAAATCAGCATCACCTCCAAGAAGGCCCAGACCACGCGTCACCGCGTGATGGGCATTCGCACCAGCGAGGCGGCGCAATTCGTGTTTGTCGATACCCCCGGCTTCCAGACGCGGCACAGCAGCACCCTGAACCGCGCAATGAACAAGCGCGTGCGAGAAACGCTGCTGGACACCGACGTGGTGATGCTGCTGGTCGAAGCCGGCCGGCTCACGCGCGAGGACCGGCAGGTGTTGGACCTTCTGCCGGAGGCTCGCCCGGTGATCCTGGCCGTCAACAAAATCGATTACGCCAAGGACAAGGCGGCTTTCATGGCGTGGTTGCAGGAGGTTTCAGCCGTGCGCGCCTTCACTGAAATTGTGCCGGTGTCCGCCAGGCATGCGCAGAATCTGGATACGCTCCTGAAGGTGTTGCAGTCGCACCTGCCGGAAAACGCGCCGCTGTTCGATGAAGACGACGTCACCGACCAGACCGAACGCCAGCTCGCCGCCGAACTCATCCGTGAAAAGGTGTTCCGCCTGTGCGGCGAGGAAATCCCCTACGCCGTTGCGGTGCAGATCGACAAGTTCGAGGAGGAAGACAAGCTGCGCCGCATCTTCGCCACCATCCTTGTCGATCGCGACAGCCACAAGGCCATCGTCATCGGTCGCGGCGGGGAAAAGCTCAAGACCATTTCCACCCAGGCGCGTCTCGACATGGAGCGAGCTTTCGGCAGCCGCGTGTATCTGGAAGTGTGGGTGAAGGTGAAGGGCGGCTGGGCCGACGACGTGCGCATGCTGAAATCGCTGGGACTGGATTGACGTCCAGACAGCAAGCCCCGCCTGCACCAGATTCATGTAACGCATGTCTTCCGACGCCCGCATCAACAATACTCCGGGGTTTGTCCTCCATACCTATCCCTTCAAGGAAACCAGCGTGGTGGCTGAAGTCTTCACGCGTGAACATGGCCGGATGGCCCTCATCGCGCGCGGCGCGCGCCGGCCGGCGTCGCATCTGCGGGGGCTGATGCAGCCTTTTATCCCGCTGCTGCTGTCGTGGTTCGGCAAATCCGACCTGAAAACCCTGCACGCCGCCGAATGGCAGGGCGGCCTCGTGGCTCCCCAGGGCCGCGGCCTGATGTGCGGCTTTTATCTCAACGAACTGCTGCTGCGCGTGCTGGCGCGCGGCGATGCGCACGAC
>JAIWOL010000005.1 GCA_020216925.1 Thiobacillus sp.
ACTTTGTACGACCGCTACACCGAGACCCTCGCACTGCTTGCCGGCGAGGGCGGAGACGAAGAAAAAATCCTGCGCCGCTTCGAAAAAAACCTGCTTGCCGACATTGGCTACGGGGCCACCTTCGACACCGACGCCGACACCCATGCGCCCATCGAGCCTGCCGTTCGCTACGTTTTTCAGCCAGAGCGGGGGGCCATGCGCGCCCAAGGCCAAGCAGGCTGCGTGGTCAGCGGCCAGACCTTGCTCGATCTGGCGGCCGACCGCTTCGACGACCCCGCCACGCTCGTCGAGGCCAAGGCCCTGATGCGCAGCCTCATCAACCATACCCTCGGCGCCAAGCCGCTTTATACTCGGCAGCTGCTGCGCGAACTCACCGACCTGCACCCGGCTTCCTCATCCAACCCCAGCTGAATCCATGAGCATCTACCTCGGCGTCAACATCGACCACATCGCCACCCTGCGGCAAGCCAGAAAGACCCGCTACCCCAGCCCGGTCGAAGCCGCGCTCCTGGCTGAAACCGCTGGAGCCGATTCCATTACGCTCCATCTGCGCGAAGACCGCCGCCATATCCAGGATGCCGACGTCGCCATCCTGCGCCAGTGCCTCAAAACCAGGATGAACCTGGAAATGGCCGTTACCGCGGAAATGATCGGCATCGCCGTCGCCACCCGGCCGCAGGATGTCTGCCTCGTTCCCGAAAAACGCCAAGAACTTACCACCGAGGGCGGACTCGACGTGCAAGGCCAACTGCCGAAGATCGGCGACGCCTGCAAGCGTCTGGCAGATGCCGGCATCCGCGTCTCGCTTTTCGTCGACCCGGATTTCGCCCAGCTCGACGCCGCGTTGACATGCGGCGCGCCCGTCGTCGAAATCCACACCGGCGCCTACGCCGACGCCGAAACGGACACAGCGCGACACGCCGAGTTCGAACGCATCCGCATGGCCGTGGCCTACGGCCGCAGCATCGGCCTCACCGTCAACGCCGGCCACGGCCTCACCTACCACAACGTTCAGGCCATCGCCGCGCTGCCCGGCATCCACGAGCTCAACATCGGCCACGCCATCGTCGCGCAGGCGCTGTTCGTGGGCTGGCAAGATGCGGTGGCCGGGATGAAGCGCCTGATGGTGGAAGCGGCCGCCTGCTGAGATTCAGCGGATGATTTTTTTCCTGGCCTTGAGCCGCACGTACAAGAGGACGATCACTGCAACCGTGCCCAGCATGATGAGCGTGATGATGTGCAGATTCTCGCGCAGCGCGGCTTCGTTATGGCCGATGGTATAGCCCAGCACGGCAAGAATGGTGACCCAGATGCCGGCCCCCAGGCTGGTATAGAAACTGAACGTGGCGAGGTTCATGCGCGCGAGTCCCGCAGGCAGGGAGATGTACTGTCTAACAGCAGGGATGAGACGGCCGGTGAAGGTGGAGATATGGCCGTGGCGGGCAAAGAATGCCTCCATGTGCTGCAGGGACTGTTCCTTGAACAGCACGTATTTGCCATAGCGCAGGATGAAAGGACGGCCGAACTTCATCGCCAGCCAGTAGTTGAACAGCGCGCCGGCCAGACTGCCGCCGATACCGGCCAGAATCGCCAGCGCGATGTTCATCTCGCCCTTGTAGGCCAGGTAGCCGGCTGGAATCATCACCACTTCGCTGGGGAAGGGGAAGAAGCTGGACTCCAGCGCCATCATGAGGAAGATGCCCAGGTAACCCCAGGCGCCGACGGTGTCGACGATGTATTGGATGATGTTCTGGAGCATGGGGCTGAAGGCTGAAGGCTGAAGGTAAGGGCTCGTGAAACTCGCGGTCAGCGGCCACTCATTTTCTGCCGGGGCAGGCTTAAACGACAGCTTCTTCCTTTTTTTCCACCGGCTTGATGAAATGCTCGCGCTTCACCCCCAGCATGAGCAGCAGGGGGCTGGCGACGAGCACCGACGAATAAATGCCGAACATGATGCCGATGGTGAGCGCCAGCGCGAAGTTGTGCAGGGCTTCGCCGCCAAAGAACAGCATCGACAGCACCATGATCTGGGTGGAGCCGTGGGTGATGATGGTGCGGCTCATGGTGCGGGTGATGGCGTCGTCGATGATGTGGGGGATGGTCGCGCCGCGCATCTTGCGGATGTTTTCGCGGATACGGTCGAACACGACCACCGACTCATTGACCGAGTAGCCGAGGATGGCCAGCACACCGGCCAGCACGGTGAGGGTGAATTCCCACTGGAAAAAGGCAAACACGCCAAGGATGATGACGATGTCGTGCAGGTTGGCGAGCATGCCGGCGACGGCAAAGCGCCATTCGAAGCGGATGGCGAGATAGAGCATGATGCCGATGGCGACGACCAGCAGGGCGAGCGCGCCGCTGTCGTAGAGTTCCTTGCCGACGGCGGGGCCGACGAAATCGACTTTCTGCAGAGTGATCTTCGGGTCGTCGGCTTGCAGCGCGGCCATCACGGCATTGCTGGTTTGTGCCGCACTGGCACCTGCCTGGGCCGGCAGGCGAATGAGCACGTCGCGGCTGCTGCCAAAGTTCTGCACCGAGATTTCCGGCAGGCCGGTTTTGACCAGTGCGCTGCGGATACGGTTTATGTCGGCGGCTTGCTCGGTTTTCACTTCGATCAGCGTGCCGCCCGTGAAGTCGACGCCAAGGTTGAGTCCCCGGTCCCACAACGCCCAAACCGAGAACAGGAAGGTGGTCAGCGAAATGATAGTCGTCACCTTCCCCCAGCTCATGAAGGGGATGGTTTTCCTGAACGGGAAGAATTCCAGCATGGCGTGCCCTTAGATGGAGACTTTGGTCAAACGCGCGCGGCGTCCGTAGGTGAGGTTGACCATGGCGCGCGAGACTGTCACGGCGCTGAACATGGATGTGAGAATGCCCAGGCACAACACCACGGCAAAGCCGCGCACCGGCCCGGACCCCAGCCAGAACAGCGCGATGCCGGCGATAAGCGTGGTCAGGTTGGAGTCGAGAATGGTGCCCCAGGCGCGATCGTAGCCAGCATGGATTGCGGCCTGCGGCGTGGCGCCGTTGCGCAGCTCTTCGCGGATGCGTTCGTTGATCAGCACGTTGGCGTCGATCGCCATGCCCAATGTGAGCGCAATGGCGGCCATGCCCGGCAGGGTGAGCGTCGCCTGGATCATCGAAAGCAGCGCGATGAGAAAGAAGCCGTTGATGGCCAGCGCAAGCGACGAGAACAGGCCGATGATGCGGTAATAGAACGTAATGAAGGCGACTACGGCGACGAAGCCCCAGATGTTCGCATTGAAACCCTTTTTGATGTTTTCCGCGCCCATGCTGGGGCCGACGGTACGTTCCTCGATGATCTGCATCGGCGCAGCCAGCGCGCCGGCGCGCAGCAGCAGCGCCACGTCCGAGGCTTCCTGGGCGTTGGCCATGCCGGTGATCTGCACACGGCCGCCGCCGATTTCCTCGCGGATGACGGGCGCGGTGATGGCTTCGGCGCGGCCTTTTTCGATGAGCAGAATGGCCATGCGCTTGCCGACGTTTTCGCGCGTGACTTCCTTGAAGATGCGCGCGCCCTTGCCGTCGAGATTGATGTGGACGGCGGCCTGGCCGCTGGTGCTGTCGAATCCGGGCGAGGCGTCGGTGATCGAATCGCCGGTGAGCACCACATCCTTTTTGACCGCAATCGGGAAACCTTCGCGGCTGGGTACGATGTCGTCGCCGAAGGGCGCCTGACCCTGGCTGACCAGGGTGGGGTCGGCCTGCTCGTCGACCATGCGGATTTCCAGCGTGGCGGTGCGGCCGAGAATATCCTTGGCCTTGGCGGTGTCCTGCACGCCCGGCAGCTGCACCACCACGCGATTGGCGCCTTGCTGCTGGATGACGGGTTCGGCCACGCCGAGTTCGTTGACGCGGTTGCGCAGCGTGGTGATGTTCTGCTGCAGGGCAAAGTTTTCCACCTGCTTGATCGCCTCGGGCTTCAAGCGCGCGGTGAGGCTGAAACCGTCAGCCTGGTCGACCGGGGTATAGGTCAGGTCGGTGAAGGTGCCGGCCAGTTTTTCGATGGCGGCGTCGCGCTGGTCGCGCGTGGCAAAGTGCACCACGACAGCCGCGCCCTCGCGGGTAATGCGGCCGTAGCGGATTTTTGCGCCGCGCAGTTCGGTGCGGAAATCACCCTGGTAGCGAATGGCCGCTTTTTCCAGCGCGGCTTTCATGTCCACTTCCAGCAGGAAATGCACGCCGCCGCGCAGGTCGAGCCCCAGGTACATCGGCAGCGAACCGATTGAGGCGAGCCAGTGCGGAGAGGCCGACACCAGATTGAGCGCCACGGTGTAGCCATCGCCCAGTGCGGTCTGCAACACATCCTTGGCCTTGATCTGCTCGTCGGTGCCGGCCAGCCGCACCTTGATCGAATTGCCCGCCAGTTCCAGCCCCGAGTAGGCAAGACCGGCCGTCTTCAGCGCCGTTTCCGCCCGTTCCAGCAGGGCGGTGTCGGCCTGCTCGGTGGCCCGTGCCGGCGACACCTGTACCGCAGGCACTTCGCCGAAAAAGTTCGGCAGCGTGTACAGGAAGGCGACCACCAGCGTGAAGCCGATGAGTATGTATTTCCAGAGTGGATAGCGGTTCATTGTTCTATGGGCCAGGGACTGGGATTCAGGGGCCGGGGAAGGCGCAACCGGGTCGGGGTTGTCCGCGGGCGCCTAACCCCTGGTTCTCACAGCGATTTGATCGTGCCCTTGGGCAGCAGGGTCTGGATCGACTGCTTCTGCACGTGGGTGATCACGCCGTCGGCGATTTCCAGCGACACATACTGTTCGCCAAGCTTGACGATCTTGCCGACCTGGCCGCTGGCAGTAACGACTTCGTCGCCCTTGGCCAGTTCGGACAGCATCTTCTTCTGTTCCTTGGCGCGCTTCATCTGCGGGCGGATGAGCATGAACCAGAACAGGATGAAGATGATGATGAGCGGCAGGAAATCGGCGATGCCGGGGGCGGCGGGCGCGGCAGTCTGGGCGTGGGCGAGGGAAATCATTGCGTCTTGGCCTGGAGTCGAAAACCCCGGGATTCTAGCACGCCGGGATGACGGCTCCGGGCGCGCCCGGGCCGCCCGGATCAGCAGTCCGGGGCGACCCGGAAAGGCTGGGCGCGCTCGCGCGAGCCGGGGTGGCTGTCGAGCAGGCCGGTATCCGATGGCGTCCTGTCCAGCCGGCCGAGAATGTCGGCGAAGCGACTGGGCGGGATACACGCGGTCTGCAGCCAGCCCAGCGCGTAGGCATCGGCCTCGCGCTCCATGTCGCGCGAGTAGCCGCTTTGCAGCAGCAGGCTGGGCAAACCTGCGGCGATGTCGGTGATGCTGCCGATGTCGCCGGTGATGGCGACCAGGATGGCGCCGGCGCCGATGCTCTGCAAGGCCAGGCGCAGGCTGTGCCGGTGCCGAACGTGCCCGAGTTCGTGCGCCATCACGGCGAGCACTTCCTCGTCGTGGCGCGACAGTTTCACCAGTGCATCGGTCACGATCACCGTACCGCCGGGCAATGCCATGGCATTCGGGCCGAACATCGGGCTGTTGCGGAAGAGCAGGCGGTAGGGCGGGCAGGCCTGGCGGCGGCAGTGTTCGGCCAGTTGCCGGGTCAGGGCCTGCTGGCGGGCGGCAGGCAGCTTGCTCGGTTCGAGGCTGAATTTCTCCATCAGGGCCAGCGATTCCGATCCGATCCGGGTTTCCAGCACGGGCGGCAGGGTGTGCGCGGCCACCTGGGCAGCGGCCGGCACGCCCCAGCGCAGGCCGGCGAAGACGACGATGATCGAGACGATCAAGGCGGCGATGGCGTAGAGCAGGCGGCCTTCGAGCCTGTATGCCCAGCGCTCGGGACTGTGCCCCGGCAGGGCATGGGCCAGTTCAGCCAGCGCGGCGGCGTCTCCGCTGTGCAGTTCCTGGCCGCCGGGGAGGCGGATCAGGCCTCGCGCTGCGCCGACCGGCGGCGCGAGTTCGATCTGGTCGAGCGGCACGTCGAGGGCGATCTCCTCGCCGTCGACGCGGAGGCGCCCGGCCTCGAGCCGGGCGACCACCGGATGCGCTCGCGAGGTGAGGCCGTCGAACAGATCGCCGGCGAACGGTGTCACGTGAGTCCGATGTTGAGATCGAACACGTCGGCCATTTCGGCACCGGTGGCGCTGCTGCCCTGCTGCTGGCCGGCGACGAATTGCCCGAGGTCCTGCGGGCCGGACACGACGAGATGGTTCGCGCGGTAGCGTGCCAGCCTGACCTTGGCCCAGGGGATGAAGAGGCCGACCGTGAGGGCAATGAGCACGAGGTTGCTGAGATAGATCCAGATCAGATCGCGGGCACGCTGGCTGGACAGGAAACCGACCGGACCGATTTGCGTGGCGTTGTAGAACAGGTTGGCGGTGCGCGCCATGATCATGGCGCTGACGACGGGAATTAATAGATAAAAGAGGATTAAGCCAATACCTAGGCCGCCAGTTGCGGCGGCTATCGCAAGCTCCTCGGGCAAACCTTGTGCTTTTATGAGATAGATTTGATAGAAACCGTAACCGATGATAACGAGTGGCAGCAGCATCAGCACGAAGGCCAGCAGGTACACGCCCCAGAACGGTTTCAGCGAGCCTTCGTAACGCGCGGCGGTCTGGCCATATACCGTGTTGCCGGCGATGAACTTGACCTGGCGATACGCCAGGTAGGGCAGGATCAGGCCGAGCGTGGGCAGGGTCAGCAGCGGCAGCAGGATATAGATGATTGCCGCCTCGCCCAGCTTGCCGGTGAAATCGAAGCGCAGGCCGCGGTAGGCACTCATGCGGGCGTGAAAGCGCAGGCTCGACACCACGATCCATGGCATGGCGATGAACAGGGCCAACAGCAGCAGCCCGGCCAGCAGCGGTAAAAAATACGATGCGGCGTAATATGCCACCAGTCCGGCCAGCGCGATCAGCCGGCCCTTGAGAATCTGCATCGGCGTCGCGAGATAGGAAAACGCCTGGCCATCGAGCAGGGTATGGCCATAGAACCAGCGCAGGGTGCGGACCTTGGCCCAGGCGGAGTAGATCCCCAGCGTGACGAGCGTGAGCGCGATGTTGACGATCCAGATGACGAAGTACTCGCCGCCGGCACCGGTGAATTGCATTGGATACTGCTTGGTGTTTGACATGGTCTCCCCTTGGTCGTGGTCTGGTTTTTATTGTGTGGTCGAGACTCCGCGCCCGGGATTCTACACGGCTGGCGCGAAGGGACGCATGTCACCAGCCTTGTGTTTGCATCGCCTGGAATTGCGCCGCGAAGTCTGCGAACCGGCCAGCCTCGATGGCCGCGCGGATGCCTGCCATGAGTCGATGGTAGGTGTGCAGGTTGTGGATCGTGGCGAGCCGCGCGCCGAGGATTTCGTTGGCGCGGATGAGGTGGTGCAGGTAGGCACGTGAAAAGTTCCGGCAGGCGTGGCAGTCGCACTCGGGGTCGATCGGCAGCGGGTCGTTCTTCCAGCGCGCATTGCGGATGCGGATTTCGCCGCGCGAGGTGAACAGGATGCCGTGGCGGGCGTTGCGCGTGGGCAGCACGCAGTCGAACTGGTCGATGCCCCGGGCCACGGCGGCGACGAGGTCGGACGGCGTGCCGACGCCCATCAGGTAGCGCGGTTTCTCGACCGGCAGCTGCGGCGCGGTGTGGGCGAGGATGCGCTGCATGTCGTCCTTGGGTTCGCCCACCGAGAGACCGCCGATGGCATAGCCGTCGAAGTCGAGGTCGATCAGCGCGCGCGCCGATTCGTCGCGCAGGCTTTCGTACATGCCGCCCTGCACAATGCCATAGAGCGCGTTCGGGTTGCCGGCGTGCGCGGTTTTCGAGCGCTCGGCCCAGCGCAGGCTCATCCGCATGGAGTCCGCAGCTTCGCGCTCGCTGGCGGGGTAGGGGGTGCATTCGTCGAAGATCATCACGATGTCGGAATTCAGCGTGCGCTGGATTTGCATCGAGGTTTCGGGCGTGAGGAAGAGTTTGTCGCCGTTGATCGGCGAAGCGAACTTCACGCCGTCTTCGGTGATCTTGCGCAGCTTGCCGAGACTGAAGACCTGAAAGCCGCCGGAGTCGGTGAGGATGGGCTTGTGCCAACCCATGAAGCGGTGCAGGCCGCCAAAGGTTTCGATTACTTCCAGCCCCGGCCGCAGCCACAGGTGAAAGGTGTTCCCGAGCAGCATTTCGAAACCGGTGCCGGTGAGCTCGGCGGGCGACATCGCCTTCACCGTGCCGTAGGTGCCCACGGGCATGAAGACAGGGGTCTCCACCGTGCCGTGCGCGAGATGAAGCCGGCCCCGGCGGGCTGCGCAGTCGGTGGCGAGAAGTTCGAATTTCATGGCTGGCGTTCCAGGAACGATGCGTCGCCGTAGCTGAAGAAGCGATAGCGGTTCCGGATGGCGTGCGCGTAGGCGGCGCGCATGACCTCGACGCCGGCAAAGGCCGACACCAGCATCAGCAGCGTGGATTTTGGCAGGTGGAAATTGGTGATGAGTGCATCGATGACGCGGAAGGTGTAGCCGGGTGTGATGAAGATGTCGGTTTCGTCGCTGCCCGCGCATAGCTTGCCGGTTTGCGCCGCGGCTTCCAGCGCGCGCAGGCTGGTGGTGCCCACGGCCACTACCCGGCCGCCGCGCGCGCGGGCCTGCGCTATGGCGTCCACCGCGGCCTGCGGAATCGTGTAACGTTCGCTGTGCATCCTGTGCTCGGCAACGTTGTCCACGCGCACTGGCTGGAAGGTGCCGGCGCCGACGTGCAGGGTGATCTGTGCAGTGCGCACGCCCCGACTGCGCAGGGTTTCGAGCATGGCCTCGTCGAAATGCAGGCCGGCCGTGGGGGCGGCAACCGCACCGGGTTCGTTGGCGTACACCGTCTGATAGCGCGTCTCGTCGTCCGCCGTCGGGGTGTGCTCGATGTAGGGCGGCAGCGGCAGCCGCCCCAGCGCATCCAGCACTTCCAGCACGGCGCGCGGAAAACGCAGCCGAGTAAGATCACCCTGCCGCGCCAGCACGTCGAGTGCTGTGCCATCGGCCAGCACGATGCGGCTGCCCGGCTTGGGCGCGTGGCTCGCGCGGATGAAGGCCAGTGCCTCGAATGCATCTGTTACCCGCTCCACCAGCAGCTCGACCTTGCCGCCGCTGGCTTTCTGGCCGAACAGCCGGGCCTTGATGACCCGGGTGTCGTTCAGCACCAGAAGATCGTCCGGACGCAGCAGCGCGGGCAGATCGGCAAACTGCCGGTCGTGGCAGACACCGGTCTGGTCGACGTGCAGCAACCGGCTTGCGCCACGTCGGGCGGGCGGAAACTGGGCAATCAGTTCGGGGGGCAGGTCGAAATCGAAATCGGCAACACGCATGGGGCGCGATTATAGCTGTCGCCTTGCCCGTGTCCCGTGGCTGGGCGATAATGCGCGGCTTGCGTGCCGGCGCGTTCATGCCGGCTTCTTTGGCCCAGGTGGCGGAATCGGTAGACGCAGCGGATTCAAAATCCGCCGCCGCAAGGTGTGGGGGTTCGAGTCCCCCCCTGGGCACCACTTTTTCAATTTCAATACAGACAGTTTCCAGGCGTGTGCGGCCGATGCTGCGCGCGGCTTCGGCATTGCGCACCGTTCGGGTGCATTTCACCCGGCCCTGCTGGTGCAAAGCCCCCTGAATGCGCAACCGCGCCGACAGGTTTCGTTTCTGTCACAAGCAAAACACACGCTTTTCCTATAGTTGGCTGACTGGCTGCCGAATATGGCACAGCCGTTGCTTTGTGGCGTTACATGACGGCCCGGGCCGTTGAAGAGACAGGAGATGGATGATGTCGGCAGTTCAGGCAGTTCGCGAGACGATGGTCGAGGGTCCTTTGCACCGCCCGGTCTGCCAGTATCTGCGGGCGCATCATGCGGAAATGTCGGCTATCCACATGCGCACGCTGTTCGATGCGGACCCGTCGCGTTTCGAACGCTTTTCGATCCAGTCCGGAGAATTGCTGCTGGATTATTCCAAGAACCGTATCAACGGCGAAACCATGCGT
>JAIWOL010000127.1 GCA_020216925.1 Thiobacillus sp.
CTGCTGCTCCAGCTGGCGGAAGAGGCGGATGTGGCCGGCTGGCGCGAGCGCATGTTCCGGGGCGACAAGATCAATCACACCGAGAACCGCGCGGTATTGCACACGGCACTGCGCAATCGCAGCAATACGCCGGTGCGGGTCGACGGCGAGGATGTGATGCCCAAGGTGAACGCGGTGATCGCCGCCATGGCCGCGTTTGCAGAACGCGTGCGCAGCGGCGACTGGCGGGGCTACACGGGCGAGCGCATCACCGACGTGGTCAACATTGGCATCGGTGGCTCTGACCTGGGGCCGCAGATGGTTTATCAGGCGTTGAAGCCCTACCGGCATCCGCGCCTGAAGGTGCATTTCATTTCCAACGTCGACGGCGCGCACGTGAAGGAGGAACTGGAGGCGTTGAATCCGGAAACGACCCTGTTCATCGTGTCGTCCAAAACCTTTACCACTCAGGAAACGATGACCAACGCGCACTACGCGCGGGACTGGTTCCTGGCGCAGTCGCAGGCAGTGAAGCACATTGCCAGGCATTTCGTGGCGGTATCCACCAACCGCGAGGCGGTGATGGGCTTTGGCATCGATCCGGCCAACATGTTCGAATTCTGGGACTGGGTAGGCGGGCGGTATTCGCTGTGGTCGGCCATTGGCCTGTCCATCGTGCTGGCAGTGGGGGGCGAGCGCTTCATCGAATTGCTGGAAGGGGCGCACGCGATGGATACGCACTTCCGCGCCGCGCCGCTGGCCGAAAACATGCCGGTGGTGCTGGCGCTGCTGGGCGTCTGGTACAACAACTTTTTCGCGGCCGAATCGCAGGCGATTCTGCCTTACGACCACTACCTGCGCAGCCTGCCCGCGTACCTGGAGCAGGCAGACATGGAATCCAACGGCAAGTCCGTGGACCGCAACGGCAAGACGGTCGATTACGCCACCGGCCAGATCGTCTGGGGAGCCACCGGCATCAATGGCCAGCACGCGTTCTATCAGTTGCTGCACCAGGGCACGCGGCTGATCCCGGCCGATTTCATTGTGTCGATGGAACCGCACACGTCCGACATGCAGGCGCACCACGACATCCTCATCGCCAATTTTCTGGCGCAGACCGAAGCGTTGATGCGCGGACGCACGCTGGAAGAAACCCGGGCGCAGACGGGGCAGGCTTCGCCGCACAAGGTGTTCGACGGCAACCACCCGTCCAACGCCATCCTGCTGAAGAAACTCACGCCGCATGCGCTGGGGATGCTGATCGCGCTCTACGAGCACAAGATTTTCGTGCAGGGCGTGATCTGGAATCTGGATTCCTACGACCAGTGGGGGGTGGAGCTGGGCAAGCAGCTCGCCAGCCGCATCTTGCCGGAGCTGCGCGCCGACGCGCCGGTGGAAGGGCACGATGCATCGACCAATGCGCTCATCAACTATTACCGCCGTCTGAGCCATGCGGGCACCGCCCGCTGACTTATAGTTAGGATATGGAGCTGATCGCGGGCGATATCGGAGGCACCAAAAGCTGGCTGGTCTGGATGCGGGACGGGGCGGACGAGCCGCGTTTCGAAAAGATTTATCCCAGCGCGGATTTCGATTCGGCCGAGGCGCTCTTGAACCGTTTCCTGGCCGAAGCCGGCCAGGCGCGGCGCCCGGACATGCTCAATCTGGCCTTGCCCGGCCCGCTGGACGCCAGGCGTGTCACGCTCACCAATCTGGACTGGACGCTCGATGCGGATGCCCTGGCAACGACGCTGGGCATTCCCCGCGTGCAGTTCGTCAATGATTTTCAGGCCCAGGCCGCCGGCGTGGCCACGCTGGGCGCGGGCGATATGCTGACGCTGAATGACGCGCCGGCCCAAGCGGGGGGCGTGCGCGCCATCACCGGCGCGGGCACGGGACTGGGCCTGGCGTTCATGACGGCGGAGGGGGATGGACGGTACGTCAGCCATGCCACCGAAGCGGGCCATGCCGACTTTGCGCCAGCCAATGCGCTGCAGGGCCGTCTGCTCGACCATCTCCGGCAGCGCTATGGCCATGTGTCATGGGAGCGCGTGATGTCGGGCTCGGCTTTCCACGACCTTTACCGGTTTGGCTGCATCGAGGCGGGCGTGCCGCAGCCGGATGCTTCCACCGATGGGGCTGCGCTGGCTGACCGTGCGGCCGCTGGCGATGCGGTTGCAGCGGCCACGCTCGATCTTTTCGTCGATCTGTACGGGGCCTGGGTGGGTAACGTGGCGCTGCTCTACCAGCCTTTCGGCGGACTCTACATTGGCGGCGGCGTCGCCACGCACATGATCGAGCGCCTGCGTGCTCCGCGCTTCATGTCCGCGGCGTTCGACAAGGGCCGGATGCGTGGTGTGGTCGAGCGCACCCCGATTCATCTGATTACCTGTGCGCGGCTGGGGGTGCAGGGCGCCGTGGCACTGGCGCGGCGGCCCCGGCCAGTTTCATATACATTCGAATCCAACAAGGCTGACACGAGGAGTGGGACATGACCCTTACCAAGGACGAGCAGGCGCGGTTATACCGTTATTACACCGAACCGAAGATGGTGACCGAGCTCACGCGCAAGACGCTGGCGCTGGTGCTGGCCGGCGGTGAAGGCTCGCGGCTGAAAGACCTGACCGCATGGCGCGCCAAGCCTGCGGTGCCCATAGGCGGCAAATACCGCATCATCGATTTTCCACTGTCGAACTGCGTCAATTCCGGCATCCGCCGTATCGGCGTGCTCACGCAGTACAAATCGCATTCGCTGATCCGGCATCTGCAACGCGCCTGGGGTTTCATGCGCGCGGAGATCGGTGAGTTCGTCGAAATTCTCCCGGCGCAGCAGCGCACCCACAAGAAAGAGTGGTACCAGGGCACCGCCGACGCGCTGTTCCAGAACATCGACATCATGCAGCGCCACCATCCCGAATATGTGCTGGTGCTGGGGGGCGACCATGTCTACACGATGGACTATGCGGAGATGCTGCTGCACCACGTGCAGACCGGCGCGGATTTCACCGTGGGCGCAATCGAGGTGCCGGCCGAGGAAGCGACGGGTTTTGGCGTGATGTCCGTCGACGAGACCCTTCGCATCACCAAGTTCACCGAGAAACCCGCCCAGCCAGACTGCATACCCGGCAAGCCCGGCGTGGCGCTCGCCTCGATGGGCATCTACATTTTTTCCAAGGATTTTCTTTACAAGACGCTGACGGAGGATGCCGGCAAGAGCCAGTCCTCGCACGATTTCGGCAAGGACATCATCCCCGCCAACATCGCCGCCGCCCGGGCGATGGCGTTTCCGTTCCGCAACCGGGAGGGGCAGCCGGCCTACTGGCGCGACGTGGGGACGATCTATTCTTATTGGCAGACCAACATGGAGCTGTGCTCGGTGGAGCCCGAACTCAATCTCTACAACCGCGACTGGCCGATCTGGACTTACCAGCCGCAGTACCCGCCCGCCAAGTTCATCTTCGACGACGAGGGCCGGCGCGGCGAGGCCATCGATTCGCTGATTGCGGGTGGCTGCATCCTGTCGGGCGCGCGCGTCAAGCGCTCGGTGCTGTTCTTTGCCACCACGGTGGAGCAGCGCACCCTGATCAAGGACAGCGTCATCCTGCCCAAGGTGAGCATAGGTAGAGATTGCCGCATTTCCCGCGCCATTATCGACAAGGGCTGCGTGATCGAGGACGGCACGGTCATCGGCCAAAACCCCGAGGAAGACGCCAAGCGCTTCCGTGTCACCGCCGAAGGCATTGTGCTGGTCACCCCGGCCATGCTCGGGCAGAACCTTTACGCGAGACTCCAAAACGACTATGACGGCTAACCCGCTGAACGTGGTGCTGTGCTGGCACATGCACCAGCCGTATTACCGTGAAGGCCTCAAGGGCGCGTATCACCTGCCCTGGGTGTACCTGCACGGCATCAAGGATTACAGCGACATGGCGTCGCATCTCGAACGCTGTCCGGCAATGCGCGCGGTGGTGAATTTTGCGCCCGTGCTGCTGGAACAGCTGGATGACTATGCGCAGCAGATGGACACCTTGCTGCGGCACGGCAAACCCACGCAGGACCACATGCTCAACCTGCTTGCCGGCATCGAGCGCATTCCCTCGGACGTGGCGAGCCGTTTGCGCATCGTGCAGGATTGCCAGCGCTGCCATGCGCCGCGCATGATTCATCCCTATCCGGCGTTTCATCGGCTGCTGCGCATGATTGGCGCCACCGACGCGGCCGGCGTTGGCAGCGCCGGACTCGAAGACCATCTGCGCTATCTGTCCGAACAGTATTTCCTCGATCTCCTCACCTGGTATCACCTGGCCTGGCTGGGGCATTCGCTGAAACAACTGCCGCTCGCGCAGCGGCTGATGGCGCAGGAAAAGGATTATTCCGCCGCCGACCGCCACGAACTGCTGCACTTGATGCAGCACTGCATGGCCGGGCTGATACCGCGTTACCGCGCGCTGGCTGAACGCGGCCAGATCGAACTGTCGATGACGCCGTATTGCCATCCCATCGTGCCGTTGCTCAACGACTTCGCGAACATGCGCGACGCGCTGCCCGATGCCCCCGCGCCGCAGTCGCCCGTCTATCCCGGCGGTGCCGAGCGTTCGCGCTGGCATCTGGCGCACGGCATCGAAGTGTTCCAGCGGTATTTCGGCAGGAAACCCTCGGGTGTATGGCTGTCGGAAGGCGGCGTCAGCGAGGACGCACTGGCGCAGCTCGACGAAATGGGCTTTGCCTGGACCGCTTCCGGCGAAGGCGTATGGCGCGGGAGTTGCGCCAAATCGGGCTGCCGGGAGGAAGACGTCAATTCCAAGCGCGCCCTGTTCTCCCCGGCCAAGATCGACGGCTACAACTGTCGCGTGTTTTTTCGCGACGATGGCCTCTCCGACCTCATCGGCTTCAAGTACAGCGACTGGCACGCCGACGACGCGGCCGGCGATTTCGTGCAGCATCTGGAAAACATTGCCAGATTCTTCGGCAAGGACGCGGGCCGTCACGTGGTGTCGGTCATCCTCGACGGCGAGAACGCCTGGGAATACTACCCGGACAATGGCCATCATTTTCTCGACGTGCTGTATACCCTGTTGTCCAGCCGCACCCTGATCAGGCCCGCCACCTTTGCCGAGCAGGCCGCGCAGCTGCCGGCGCGGCCGATGAAGCGGCTTGCCGCCGGCAGCTGGGTATACGGCAGCTTCTCTACCTGGATCGGCTCGGATGACAAAAACCGCGGCTGGGATTATCTGGTCGCCGCCAAGACTGCGTTCGACAAGGTCGTGGCATCCGGCAAGCTCGACGCCGGGCAGCTCGACCACGCCATGCACCAGCTTGCTGTCTGCGAAGGCTCCGACTGGTTCTGGTGGTTCGGCGACTACAACCCGTCCGGCAGCGTGTCCGACTTCGAACAGCTCTACCGCACGCAACTGCGCGAACTCTATCGCCTGATCGGCGTTGCCCCCCCGGCGCTGCTCGACGTGCCGCTGTCGCAGGGCGGCGGATGGGCGGAGAACGCCGGCACCATGCGCAGGAACGCCGGATGAATCTTGCCACGCGCCGCGCCGGCATCCTGCTGCATCCCAGCTCGCTGCCTTCCCGCACCCTGGCCGACGCCGGACGCTGGCTGGAATTTTTGCAGGCGGCGGGTGTGGGCGTCTGGCAGATGCTACCGCTTGGACTGCCCCTGTCTGGGCTGTCGCCCTATCAGTGCGCCTCGGCCTTCGCCGTCAATCCGGCGCTGTTTCCCGGCGATGCGGCCGACGGCGCGGGCTATGCGGACTGGCACGCGCAACAGGCCCACTGGCTGGAGGACTTTGCCATTTTCATGGCGATCAAGTCGCGGCAGGCGGGCGCGAACTGGACGACGTGGCCGGTGGCGCTGCGCGACCGCGACGCCGCTGCGCTTGCCGCTTTTTCCCGCGAACACGCCGTCGAACTCGACGCAATCAAGCGTGCGCAGTATCGCGCGGCGATGCAGTGGCGCAGCCTGCGCGCGGCGGCGCGCGCGCGCGACATCCAGTTTTTCGGCGACATGCCGATTTTTGTGGCGCACGACAGCGCCGACGTATGGGCGCGCCGCGAGCTTTTCCTGCTGGATGAAACCGGCGAACCGACTGTCGTAACCGGCGTGCCGCCCGATTATTTTTCCGCGACGGGCCAGCGCTGGGGCAATCCGCACTACAACTGGCCGGCCATGCAGGCCGACGGTTTCCGTTGGTGGCAACAACGGCTGGCGGCACATTTCGAATGGTTCGATCTTGTGCGCATCGACCACTTTCGCGGCCTGGCGGCGGCCTGGTCGATTCCCGCAAGCGAACCCACCGCCATGCACGGCGAATGGGTTCCCGCACCGGGCGAGGCCTTGCTCCAGGCGCTCAACGACGCGTTCGGCAGGCTGCCTCTGGTGGCGGAAGACCTCGGCATCATCACGCCCGACGTGGTGGCATTGAAGGAAAAGTTCGGACTGCCCGGCATGGCCGTGCTGCAATTCTCGTTCGACGACCATGCCGACAACCCGCACAAACCGCAGAACATCACCCCCGCGACTGTGGCGTATACCGGCACTCACGACAACGACACCACGGCCGGCTGGTGGGCGTCGCTGCCTGCCGACGCGCGCCACAAGGCCATGCAGCAACTGGGCGTGAGCGATCCGGCCATGATGCTCGACACCATGATCGCAACCGTACTCGACAGCGCAGCCGCACTGGCCGTGCTGCCCATGCAGGACGTGCTGGGGCTTGGCAGCTCCGCACGCATGAACACTCCCGGCACCGACAGCGGCAACTGGACCTGGCGGTTTGACTGGTCGCATTTGCCGCCCGAGCTGGCGCCGGGTTTGCTGAAAAAACTACAGAAAGCCCATAGATGGAAGACGCCCCTGCTGTGACCGCCGCGCCCAAAATTCCGCCTGCCCCTGGCCTGCCCGCAATCAGCGAGCCCATCATGCGGGTGCAGACGGGCACGCATCACGACCCGTTCGAGGTGCTGGGTGTGCATCCTCAGCCCGATGGCACGACAGTGCTGCGTGTATTCATGCCCCAGGCCGAAGCGGTCGAACTGGCCGGGCTGCGCATGACCCGGGTGGCGGGCACCGACTGTTTCGAACTGACCCTGCCGGCCGGGCAGGCATGCGAGGCGCATCCGCTTCTGCAATGGCAGGACAAGCGCGCGGGCGAATGGCACGCCAGCCGTTGCCCCTACACGTTTGACGCCCAGATCGGCGAAGTCGATCTCTATCTCTTCGGCGAGGGCCGGCATTTCAATATCTGGCGTGTACTCGGCGCGCACCTGAAAACGCTCGACGGCGTGGCCGGCTGCCAGTTTGCGGTATGGGCGCCGGCGGTGCAGCGCGTCAGCGTGGTGGGCGATTTCAATGACTGGGACGGGCGCCGTCATCCCATGCGCTGCCGGGGCGCGTCCGGGGTATGGGAAATCTTCATCCCCGGTATCGGGCCGGGCAGCGCCTACAAATTCGAAATCCTCGGCAGCCGGGGCCAGATCGCCAAAAAAACCGATCCCTATGCCCGGCAAATGTTCCTGCGCCCGGAAACCACCAGCCGCGTCGCCGACGACGCCACGCCCTATGCCTGGAACGACGCAGCCTGGCTTGCTGCGCGCGCCCGCTTCGACTGGCAGCATCGCCCGGTCGCCATTTACGAACTGCATGCCGGCTCCTGGCGGCGACATGACGATGGCAGTTTCTACGCCTGGGGCGAACTGGCAACCGAACTGATCCCCTACGTGCGCGATCTGGGCTATACCCACATCGAACTGCTGCCGGTGGCCGAGCATCCGCTCGACGCCTCGTGGGGCTACCAGATATCCGGCTACTACGCGCCGACCGCGCGCTTTGGCACCCCGGACGATTTTCGCGCCTTCGTCGACGCCTGCCACCAGGCCGGCATCGGCGTGCTGCTCGACTGGGTGCCCGCGCATTTCCCCCGGGACGACTGGGCGCTGGCGCGTTTCACCGGCGACGCGGTTTACGAGCACGAAGACCCGCGCCGCGGCGAGCACCAGGACTGGGGCACGCTGATCTTCAATTACGGCCGTAACGAAGTGCGCAATTTCCTGGTCGCCAATGCGCTTTACTGGCTCGACGAATTCCATGTCGACGGCCTGCGCGTCGACGCGGTGGCGTCGATGCTGTATCTCGACTATTCGCGCAAGCCGGGCGAATGGCTGCCGAACCAGTACGGCGGGCGCGAGAACATCGAGGCGATCCATTTCTTGCGCGAAATGAACACCGAAATACACGCCCGTTTCCCGGGCGTGTTCACCATTGCCGAAGAATCCACCGCGTGGCCGGCGGTGTCGCGTCCGGTCGAACTGGGCGGACTGGGCTTCTCGATGAAATGGAACATGGGCTGGATGAACGACAGCCTGAGTTACATCGAAAAAGACCCGGTCTACCGCAAGTTCCAGCACAACCAGCTCACGTTCAGCCAGATGTACGCGTGGACAGAAAATTTCGTCCTGCCGCTTTCGCACGACGAAGTCGTGCACATGAAGAAAAGTCTCCTGGACAAGATGCCGGGCGATGTCTGGCAGCGCTTTGCCAACCTGCGCGCGTTCTACGCCTGGCAATATGCCCACCCCGGCAAGAAACTGCTGTTCATGGGCAGCGAATTCGGTCAGTGGAACGAGTGGAAGGAAAGCGGCCAGCTCGACTGGGTGCTCGCCACTTACCCCGCTCACGATGGCATCCGCGCGCTGGTACGCGACCTCAACCGCTTGTACGTGAACGAACCGGCGCTGCACGAATTCGATCATGATCCCCGCGGTTTCCGCTGGATAGACTGCCACGACGCCGACCAGTCGGTGCTGAGCTTCGTCCGTCAGGGGAGGGAGGGCGCACCGCCCATCGTGGCGCTTTTCAATTTCACCCCGGTGCCGCGTCGTGGTTACCGGATCGGGGTGCCGGCGGCAGCGGCCTGGTGCGAAATCCTCAACACCGATTCGATGTACTACGGCGGCAGCAACCTCGGCAACGGCAAACCCCTGTCCGCCGAGTCCTGGCCGTGGATGGATTTCGGACAGTCGATCGAAGTAAGCTTGCCGCCCCTGGGCGCGATTTTTCTGAAACCCTGTTGATGAACCGGAAGGGATGCCGGACGGGGGAGCCAGGGTTCAGCCGCTGGCGTCCCGATCCGGTCCCAAGAACAAAAGAATGAAACGCGGAGCGATGAAAACCCTGTTTGTGGTCAGTGAAGCCTACCCCTTGGTGAAGACCGGCGGGCTGGCCGACGTGGCCTATAGTCTGCCGCATGCTCTCGCGGCACGCGGCGTCGATATCCGTTTGCTGTTGCCGGGTTACCGTTCCTTGCTGCGGCAGGTCGACCAGATCCGCATCCTCGGCTGGCTGGACGTGCGCGGTGCGGAAGGCAGCGTGTCGGCGCGCATCCTGGAAACCCGGCATCCGGATTTCGCTTTTCCCCTGTGGATCGTCGACTGTCCCGCGCTGTTCGACCGCCCCGGCAATCCCTATGTCAACGCCAGCGGCCAGGACTGGCCGGACAATGCCGAACGGTTTGCCGTGTTCGCCCGGGTGGCGGCCCAGATGGCGCAGGACGCGCTCGATCTCGATTGGCAGCCGCATGTCGTTCACGCACATGACTGGCAGACCGGACTGGTCGCGGCCTTTCTCGCCGACGTGCCGACCCGGCCGAAGACCGTGTTCACCATTCACAACCTGGCCTACGGCGGCTATTTCGCGCATGGCGATTTCGTGCGCCTGCAACTGCCCAGCCACTGGTGGTCGCCGGAAGGCGTGGAATTCCACGGCGGCTTTTCCATGCTGAAGGCAGGCATCGTCTACGCCGACGCCGTGACCACGGTGTCGCCCACCTATGCGCAGGAAATCTGCACGCCCGAATACGGCTACGGCCTCGACGGCCTGTTGCAGTCCAGGCAATACAAGCTCTCCGGCATTCTCAATGGCATCGATACCGCCATATGGAATCCGTCGACCGACGCCTTCCTTCCCGCGCACTATTCAATGAACCGCATCAATCCGGGCAAACGCCGCAACAAGCAGGCGCTGCTCGGGCGCTTTCTCGAAACCGTCGGCGACGATTCCTTGCAGGCTCCGCTCATCGGCCTGGTGGGCAGGCTGGTCGAACAGAAGGGCATCGACTGGGTGCTGGCGGCGCTGCCGGTGCTGCTGGCGGAAAGCGATGCGCGCTTCGTCTTCCTCGGCAGCGGCCAGGCGATCTACGAACAGAAGCTCACGCGACTGGCCAAACAAAACCCGAGCCGTGTCTTTGTCCAGATCGGCTACGACGAACCGCTGGCGCACGCCATCGAGGCGGGTTCGGATATTTTCCTGATGCCGTCGCGTTTCGAGCCCTGTGGGCTCAACCAGATGTACAGCCTGCGCTATGGCACCCCGCCGGTGGTGTTCAAGACCGGGGGGCTTGCCGACACCGTCGTCGACACCAACGAAACCACACTGGCCAACGCCACGGCAAACGGTTTCGTGTTCGATGTTCCCACGGTTGAAGCCCTCGTCGACGCCGTGAACCGCGCGACCGAAACGTTCCGGCAACCCGCGGTGTGGCGGCGTATCCAGCAGACCGGCATGGCGCGCTCGTTCGACTGGCACGACAGCGCCGGCCACTACCTTTCGCTTTACTCGAATTGACCCCCGCCCATCCAACGTGCAACGCAAGGGATCTACACCATGCCGTCGAAAAAAACCGCCAAAACCTGCAACAACCCCGTACTGACGCCGCTGTCGGGCGATGCCCAGGCCGTCACCCGCGATTTCGAGCGCTACCAGTACTACCATCTCGGCCGCTTCCAGGGCTGTCCGCCGGTGTACACCTACCAGGCGCTGGCGTGGACGTTGCGCGACCGCATCATGACCGACTGGATGAACACCTACGCGCGCCGCGACGTGCCGGGCAACCGCCGGGCTTATTACCTGTCCCTGGAATTCCTGATCGGCCGCGCGCTGTCCAACCACGTCCTCAATCTGGGGCTCGACGAAGCCTCGCGCGCGGCTTTGCAGAGCTTTTCGCAAACCCTCGAAGCCATCGCCGAAGAAGAGCCGGATGCGGGCTTGGGCAATGGCGGCCTCGGCCGGCTTGCCGCCTGCTTCATGGACAGCTGCGCGACGCTCGACCTGCCGGTGATGGGTTACGGCCTGCATTACCAGTACGGCATGTTCCGCCAGCGCATCGAGAACGGCTACCAGGTGGAAGAGCCCGACAACTGGCTGCGCGATGGCAACCCGTGGGAAATCGAACGTTCGGAATTCACTCGCCGCGTGCCCTTTGGCGGCCGCACCGAGCACTACCGCGACGAAACCGGCGCCGCGCGCGTGCGCTGGGTCGATACGCGTGACGTGCTGGCGATTCCCTATGACATGCCGATCACCGGCTACCGCAACCATGCCGTGAATACCCTGCGCCTGTGGAAGGCGGCGGCCACCGACGAGTTCGACCTCAACGAATTCAACGCCGGCAGCTACAGCGAATCGGTCACCGCCAAGAACACGGCCGAGAATATCTCGATGGTGCTCTACCCCAACGACAGCAGCGAAAACGGCAAGGAACTGCGCCTGCGCCAGCAGTATTTCCTGGCTTCCGCCAGCCTGCAGGACGCATTGCGGCAGTGGCGCGCGGCGGGCAACTCCGACCTGACGAGGTTTGCCGACGACAACGTGTTCCAGATGAACGACACGCATCCCACCATCGCGGTTGCCGAGCTGATGCGCATCCTCATCGATCTGGAAGACCTGGAATGGAACGCGGCCTGGGCGATCACCACGCGCTGCATGGCCTATACCAACCACACCCTGCTGCCCGAGGCACTGGAACGCTGGCCGGTGGCGCTGTTCGAGCGTCTGTTGCCCCGCCTGCTGGAAATCATCTACGAAATCAACGCGCGCTTCCTGCGCGAGGTATCGATGAGATGGCCGGGCGACCTGGATCGCCAGCGTCGCATGTCCATCATCGAGGAAGGTCACACCAAGCAGGTGCGCATGGCCTGGCTCGCCATCGTCGGCAGCTTCTCGGTCAATGGAGTCGCCGCGCTGCACTCGCAATTGCTGACAAACGGCCTGTTTCGCGATTTTCACGAACTGTGGCCGGAAAAGTTCAACAACAAGACCAACGGCGTCACCCCGCGTCGCTGGGTGGCGCACGCCAATCCCGGCATGAGCGCCCTCATCACCGGCAAGATCGGCGACGGCTGGGTGGCCGACCTGTCCGAACTGGAAAAACTCAAACCCCTGGCGGCGACCAGGAACAAGAAATTCCATGCCGACTGGCGCGCCGTGAAACGCGCCAACAAGGAGCGTCTCGCTGCGCTGGTGAAAGCCGAATGCAACGTGGATTTCAATCCTGACGCGCTGTTCGACGTGCAGGTGAAACGCATCCACGAATACAAGCGGCAGCTGCTCAATGTGCTGCACGTCATCCATCTCTATAACCGCATCAAGCACGGCCGGCTCGACGGCTGGGCCGACCGCTGCGTGCTGATCGGAGGCAAGGCTGCACCGGGTTACGCAATGGCCAAACGCATCATCAAGTTCATCAACAGCGTGGCCGACGTGGTCAATCACGATCCCGAGGTGGACGGCCGCCTGAAGATGGCCTTTCTGCCCAACTACCGCGTCTCCAGCATGGAAATCATCGCGCCGGCAACCGACCTGTCGGAACAAATCTCCACCGCCGGCAAGGAAGCCTCGGGCACGGGCAACATGAAATTCATGATGAACGGCGCGCTCACCATCGGCACCTACGACGGCGCCAACATCGAAATTCTCGAACACGTCGGCGAAGAAAACTTCTTCCTGTTCGGTCTGCGCGCCGAAGAAGTGGAGGCGCTGCGTCCGCGTTACCAGCCGCTGTCGTACATGGACCACGACCCGGCGTTGCGCGAAGTCGTCGACCTCGTCGCCTCCGGCCATTTCAATGCCTGCGAGCCGGGTATTTTCGACTCCATCATCGGCGCGCTGCTGAGCCCGCACGATCCCTGGATGGTCCTGGCGGATTTCGCCAGCTACGTCGAAGCGCAGGAACGCGTTTCCCGGGCCTGGCAGGACCCCGCAAACTGGACGCGGATGAGTATCCTCAACACCGCGTCGTCCGGCTTCTTTTCCACCGATCGCACCATGGCGGAATACAACGCCGACATCTGGAAACTCAAGCGCGCGTAACGGTTGCGCGGCGCGCGCCGCGGACTGGGCGTTTTGTACTGTCGCGGTTTGACAACGCGGAGCGCATCCGGGCACGCCCTGTCGGCGTGCCCGCGGCGGAAAGAGAAGGGTTTGCTATATAATCAATCCCTAATATTTTGCGTGCCTGTCGATCAACCAGCTTTATCCTGATCGGCCAAGCGATTCCTGTCGTTTTACCCTTGATACCCACCCCGGAGCATTCCATGCAGATCAAAACGCTCGCCCTTGCCGTGTCGCTCGCCCTGGCCGGCAGCATTGTCCACGCTCAATCCGCCTCGCCCTATCCCTCGCCGCTGCCTCAGGCCGCCTCGACTGCGATGCCGAAATCTGCCGACCAATGGGTCGGGCGCATGACCGATTTCACCCAGAATGCGTCGGCCTTCAAGGATCCGGCTGCTTTCGCGGCCTGGACCAAGGCCATGAGCGATCCGTCGATGATCGCGGCGATGGGCACCCAGATGATGGAGCCGGGCAACATGCTGCGTTCCCTGACCACCATGATGCAGCCCGGCACCACCAGCAACTACATGCAGTTTTCCGACCCCAGCATCTACATGAAATGGGGCACCGCCATGATGAACCCCATGTGGTACACCCAGATGGCGACCAGCATGGCTGACCCCGGCAAAATGATGCGCTGGGCGATGCTTCCCATGGATCCCAAGATGTGGAACATGGGCATGCAGATGATGAATCCCAACCTCTACATGAAATGGATGATGACGCCGACCGACCCGCGCGCCATGTCCCTGATGTTTGCGCCCATGAACCCCCAGCTCTACGGCAGCATGATGGGCGGCGTGATGAACCCGAACATGGTCGGCGGGGCCAACTCCACCTGGGGCACCTTCATGTTCCCCAGCCAGCCGGTGGTACAGGTTCAGGGCGCTGCCCCGGTTGCCAGCCCCATCAACGTGTTCGACCCCAGCACCTGGTTTTCCATGATGAACATGTTCGGCGGCATGCCCACCATGCCGACCATGAGCATGCCGTTTGCCATGCCCGGCATGAATGCCCATGCCGCTCCGGCTGCCGCTCCCGCCGCTCCCGCGCCCTTCGCCGTTCAGGCTGGCGCGCCGACGACCCTGAGTCTGGGAGGCGATGCCCTCTTCAACACCGGCAAATCCTCGGTCAGCGACATCACCGCGGAAGGCCGTGCCAAGCTCGACGACCTGGTTGCCAAAGCCAAGGCCTTCGGTGCCATCGACACCATCAAGGTGACCGGCCACGCCGACAAGATGGGCAAGGCTGCCGCCAACAAGAAACTGTCGCTGGCTCGCGCCAATGCCGTGGCAAGCTATCTCAAGTCGAAAGGCGTCAAGGCCAAGACCTTCATCACGGCTGGTGCCGGAGATACCCAGCCGGTGGTCAATTGCGACATGAACCAGCCCAAGGAAGCCCTCAAGGCCTGCCTGGCGCCGAACCGCCGCGTCGATATCGAAGTGACAGGCGCCAAGAAGTAATCGATACGTCGCGCCCCGGGTGGGCGCGCGCATGAAAAAGGCCGGGATTCCCGGCCTTTTTGTTGGCAATGCGGCGGAATCAGGCAGCCTGGACAGGTATTGCCCGGCGCGTGTCGACAATGCGGTTGTCGGCGTTGACGTACACCAGTTCAGGCTCGTAGCGCGCCAGTTCGATCTCGTTGTAGACCGCATAGGTGGCGATAATCACGAGATCGCCCGGGTTGGCCTGATGGGCGGCCGCGCCGTTTACCGAGATGATGCCGGAATCGCGGGCGGCACGAATGGCGTAGGTGGTGAAGCGCGCGCCATTGCTGATGTTGTAGATCTGGATCTGTTCGTATTCGTGGATATTCGCTGCATCGAGCAGGGCTTCGTCGATTGCGCACGACCCTTCGTAATGCAGTTCGGAATGCGTGACGGTTGCCCGGTGCAGCTTGGATTTGAGCATCGTTCTTTGCATGACGGCGCCCTTCATGAACAAGGCCGCACATTATAAAACGTCAGCCAGGATCGCCCAAGGTAAAGTTGAGGTTGTCGATCAGGCGCGTTCTGCCAAGCCAGGCCGCCCCCAGCACCACGCATTCGGTGGTGCCGGCAGCGGGCGCGGCCAGGGTGGCCGCGTCACGCACGGCAATGTATTCCACGCGCCAGCCGGCCATGCTGAGACGCCGGCGGGCGGTTGCGACGAGGGATTCGAAATCGCCGTCTCCCGCCCGGGCGGCCGCCGCCAGTGTCGCCAGTTCATGGTGCAGCTGCGGGGCCTGCCTGCGTTCGGAGGGGGAGAGATAAGCGTTGCGCGAACTCATGGCGAGACCATCCGGCTCGCGCAGCGTGTCGCCCGCCACGATCTCGACCGGCAGATTGAATTGCCGTACCAGGCCGCGGATGACATGCAGTTGCTGCAAATCCTTTTTGCCGAACAGCGCGGTGCGTGGCCGCACCAGGTTGAACAGTTTCAGCACCACGGTCGCCACGCCGTCGAAATGCCCCGGGCGGAACGCGCCGCAGAGATCGCCCGCAATCGATTCCGGCACGCGCACCATGAAGGTCTGGGGATGCGGATACATTTCGGCTACCGTGGGCGCAAACACGAAATCGCACCCGGCGGCGGCCAGTTTGTCGCAGTCGGCATCCAGCGTGCGGGGGTAGCGCGCAAAATCCTCACCCGCACCAAACTGAAGCGGATTGACGAAGATGCTGGCGACCACCGGCTGCCCGATCCGTTTTGCCGATGTCACCAGCGACACATGCCCGGCGTGCAGATTGCCCATGGTCGGCACGAAGGCGGTGTCGCATGCTCCAGCAAGGGCGGCGCGCAGATCGGCGGCGGTGTGGATGCGTTTCATGCCGGGCACGCAACACATGAGCCGGGCGGGAGGCTCGATTGTCCGGTCCGGCCTGCCTTGCCTCGCTGCTGGTCTTCCTTCATGGCAAATCAGACCGTGTGTTCCACGGCAGGGAACGCGCCTGTCCTGACTGCCGCGACATAGGCGCGCACGGCGGCTTCGATGCCGTCCGCGCCGGCGAGGAAATTCTTCGAGAATTTTGGCGCGCGCGGATAAAGCCCCAGCATGTCGTAGAGCACCAGCACCTGTCCCGAGCAGTCCGGACCCGCGCCAATGCCTATGGTGGGGATGGCCAGCGCTTCGGTGACGGCGCGCGCCAGCGTCGCCGGCACCATTTCCAGCACGACCAGGCCTGCCCCCGCGGCTTCCAGTGCGCGGGCGTCGGCGATGAGCTGCGCGGCGGCGACGTCGTCGCGCCCCTGTACCTTGTAGCCGCCGAGCTGGTTGACCGATTGCGGCAGCAGGCCCAGGTGTGCGCAGACCGGGATGCCGCGCGCGGTGAGAAAGGCGACGGTTTCGACCATGGGCGCGCCGCCTTCGAGCTTGACCATGTGCGCGCCCGCCGCCATCAGCCGCGCGGCTGCCGAGTAGGCGTGCGCCGGCGAAGGCTGGTAGCTGCCAAAGGGCAGGTCGGCGACGATGAAGGCGCGCTCGCTGCCGGCGGCGACGCAGCGCGTGTGGTAGCTCATTTCCGCGAGCTTCACCGGCAGCGTCGAGGCGTGGCCCTGGATCACCATGCCGAGCGAGTCGCCGACCAGCAGCACCTCCACGCCGGCGGCGTCGAGCGTGCGCGCAAAGCTGGCGTCGTAGCAGGTGAGCACGGCGATCTTGTCGCCGCGTTCGCGCATCGCCTTGAGCGTGGTGAGGGTGATGCGCATGTCAGGCGGCGCGGCTGAAGAATTCGCGCCGACCGCGCAGCTTGCCGATGCGTTCGACGAGCAGTTCGAAGTCGGCGTCGCTTTCAGCGAAATTCAGGTTGGCGGTGTTCACGATCAGCAAAGGGGCGGCGTCGTAGCGATGGAAGAATTCGCTGTAGCTGTTGGCGAGCCGCGCAAGATAGCCCGCGCTCATGCCGCGTTCGAATTCGATGCCGCGCCGGTTGACGCGCGCCTGCAGGGTGTCGATGGGTGCCTGGAGATAAATGACGAGATCGGGAACCGGTGCCTGCGGGGCGAGATCGTTGTATACCTTCTGGTACAAATCGAATTCGTCGTCGTCCAGGTTCAGGCGCGCGAACAGCATGTCCTTGTCGATGAGGAAATCCGACACCGTGCCCGCGCGGAACAGGTCACCCTGGGTCAGGTCGCGCAGCTGGCGCGTGCGATCGAACAGAAAGTGCAACTGGGTGGCCAGCGCGTAGCGCCGCGGTTCCTGGTAAAAACGCGGCAGGAAGGGATTGTCGTCCGCGTTTTCCAGCAGCGTGTCGGCATTCATGCGCTCGGCGAGCCTGCGGCTGAGGCTGGTCTTGCCTACGCCGATGGGGCCCTCGACGACGAGGTAGCGAAAACGTTCGAGACTCATGCGTTGACGACAGCAGCAAGCGGGGGCAGCGGTGTCACGCGCTGATCCGCGCATGCTGCAACCCGGTCGATGGCGCGGCCGATGCCGGGTATCGTCGTGCCCGGCGCAATCTCGACCAGCGGCAAAAGCACAAAAGCACGTTCGTGCATGCGCGGGTGCGGCAGGGAGAGGCCTTCCTCGTGGAAGCGCGCATTGCCGTACAGCAGCAGGTCGAGGTCGAGCGTGCGGGGCGCATTGCGGAAGCTGCGTTCGCGACCGTGGCGCTGTTCGATGGCCAGCAGCGCGGCAAGCAGTGAGCGCGGGGCGAGCGCGGTTTCCACCTGGGCTACGGCGTTGACGAAATCCGGCTGGTCGACATGGCCGACCGGTGCCGAGGCATACAGGCTGGAGCGTGCGACGAGGCGTGTGTCGGGAAGACGGTCGAGTTCGGCCAGGGCGTACTCGACCTGCCCTGCGGGGTCGTTGAGATTGGCTCCCAGCCCGATGGTGGCGATGATTTTCATGCAGGTTGTGCCTCGCCGTCCGACGCTTCGCCGGATTTGCGACGGCGGCGCTTGCGGCGCGGCTTCGGGCCGCTGTCAGCCGTCAGCATGCCGGCGCGCGCCTGCTCGTCGGCTTCCTGGAAGCGCGTCCACCACTCGCCGAGTTCGGCCTCGACCTCGCCGGATTCGGCGCGCAGTAGCAAAAAATCGTAAGCCGCGCGGAAACGCGGGTGTTCCAGCAGGCGGTAGGGCCGCTGGCCGCCGCGTTGTTCGAAGCGCGGCTGCAACGCCCAGATTTCTTTCATCATGCCGTCGTAGCGACGCGGAATCGCGAGCTGGTGGCGCTGCGCATCGAGCACGTCGTCCATGGCCAGGAACAGTGCCGGCTGCGGTTTCTCGCCGGCGCTTTCGAGCGCGCGCCAGCGGGTGGCAACCTGCGGCCAGAGCAACGAGGCGAACAGGAAAGCCGGCGAGGATGGCCGGTCGGACTGGATGCGCTGGTCTGTGCTCCGCAGTGCGGCGGTGATGAAGCGCTCGCCGGTCGGATCGTCGAGGATGGTGTCCAGCAACGGCAGCATGCCGTGGTGCAGGCCTTCGGCGCGCAACTGATGCACGCCGCGCAGGGCGTGGCCGGACAACAGCAGTTTCAGGGCTTCGTCGAAAATCCGCGCGCGCGGGATGTTGGCGAGCAGCGGCGCGAGCCGGGCGACTGGCGCGCGCGTGGCCTCATCGATGCGGAAATCGAGCTTGGCGGCAAAGCGTGCGGCGCGGAGCATGCGCACCGGGTCTTCGCGGTAGCGCGTCTCGGGGTCGCCGATCATGCGCAGCACGCGCTTGCGGCAATCCTCCACCCCGCCGAAATAGTCGTGCACTTCTTCCCGCGCCGGATCGTAATACAGCGCGTTGATGCTGAAGTCGCGTCGCGCGGCGTCATCGGCCATGCTGCCGAACACGTTGTCGGAAAGCAGGCGGCCGTGTTCGTCGGTGGGGCGTTCGTCTTCCTCTTCGCTTTCCTTCTGGCCGTTGGCGCGAAAGGTGGTGACCTCGATGGTTTCCCGGCCGCACATCACGTGCACGATCTGGAAACGCCGGCCGATGATGCGCGAGCGGCGGAACAGCTTGCGTACCTGCTCCGGCGTGGCGTCGGTGGCCACGTCGAAATCCTTGGGGGCGATGCCCAGCAGCAGATCGCGCACCGCGCCGCCCACCACGTAGCTCTTGTAGCCCGATGCAGCCAGCGTCTCGCACACCTTGAGCGCGCAATCGTCGATGCCGTTCCTGGAGATGCCATGCTCGGCGCGCGGCAGAATGCGTGCGCCGGTGCCGGAAGCGGAACGCTTGCGGCCGAAAACCTTGCTGATGATGCTTCGGATCATGAAATGCGCGGGGGCGGGGCGGTTCAGGCAAAGCCGGATTATACAGACTGGGCCGGCGCGGCCCGTTGCCATAGCGCGGCCGTGCCGGGCCCGTACAGCGCTTCCAGCGAGGCGGGCGTGAGCAGTTCGGCGGGAGGGGCCAGATGCCAGCGCCCGTCGCCGTGCAGGAACAACAGCCGGTCGCAATGGCAGGCCGCCCAGTTGGGGTCGTGCAGCGTCAGCGCCACGGCGTGGCCGCGCCCGGCTTCGGCGCGCGCCCAACTGAGCAGCGCCGCCTGGTGCGCGGGATCGAGGTGCGTGAGCGGCTCGTCGAGCAGCACCACCCCGGCTTCCTGCGCGGCCAGCTGCGCCAGCCGCGCGCGCTGGCGCTCGCCG
>JAIWOL010000176.1 GCA_020216925.1 Thiobacillus sp.
TCAAGGTCAATCTCAATAATCAACCTCTTACCATGACCACCCACCACCCTTCCAACCTCGGGCAGTTTTGCACACAAGTCAGCACACTACCGCTCAGAAAGCTGATGTCGGTATTCGTGATGCGGCTGAACTCGCGCGCGGTTTCGACATTGATGCGAAAACCGGCAATGACGTTGCCAATGGGCAAAGGGGTTTTCACCGGTGCTACGATCACCTGGTACAGATCGTTCCCCAAACGGGCGTAGCCGGTGGTTTCGTCCTGTGGTGAGATGACGGCCAGAAGACGCGCGATCCGTTCGGAGTCTTCCAGTGAGGAGGGCTTGCCACTTCCGAGATAGGGTGTGCCGTCGTTATCGACGAACATCATCAAATCGGCCTGGATGCGGCTGCCATGGTTTTCGAGGGCCGATGCGATGGTGTCGGTATCCTTGCTGGCAATGGCTTCGCGAAATCCAAAATCCGTAGTCAGCACCCGTGCTGCCTGGGTCAGAAACTGGGTGTTCTGCTCCGACAGCCGTTTGAATACCTGCTGTCCGCCGCGCAGGTCATCGGCCATGATGTCCTGCATGATCGACCAGCCTACCGTGCTCGTGAGGGCGTAGCCGGCGACCTGAGTCAGCAGCAGGAGGCCGAAGAAAAACGCAAAGATGCGACCCTGCAAAGTTCTGAAACGCGGCAGTCTCACGTCTAGTCCCCGTTCCGGGTGCGCACGCTTGCGCTGAGGGTGGTGTCTGCGCCGAGTTTGACCGGCATCACCAGCGCATCCTTGTCCGGGCGCATGTAATGCCAGGCAATCAACGAATAGTTGCCGGGCGGCACGTCGCCGATCACGGCTCGCCCGCTCCTGTCGGCGACTGCGAAATACGGCGTTTCGACCACCAGCAGGTGGGCAATCATGGTGTCGTGAATATTGCAGCCCATGGCCACATAGCCCGGCTGGTCGAACAGAATGGGCTTGGCGGGCAAGTCGGCATACAGCTTGATCTCGAATTTTTTGGCTTTCGAGAAGGAGTACACGTGATGCCGGATGTTGTCCTTGTTGGGAAACTGGATGCGGGTGCCCCGTTGCACCACGGATACCAGTGGCACGAAGGTCTTGTTGATCTGGTCGATCTGGGTTTGTGGCTGCTTCAGGGGCATCCCGGGAGTTTTCTCCGACATCAGGTAAACAACCGTGTCCTCGGCCGGGTTGCCGCGCTCGTCGCGCAGGTTGAGGGTGAGCGTGGCGGCCTGGACCAAAGCCGGCAGGAACAGGGCGAGGAGCAGGGCGGATTTCATTTTTCGACAATATCCCGCTTCATCGGCGCCAGGATGGCCAGCAGCGCATTCTTGTCGCGTTGCGCGATGCCGTGGCGATCCAGCGAAATACGCAGGGCTTCCACCAGGGCATTGAATTCACGTTCGGTGATCTTCAGGTTCTTGTGCACGATTTTCATGTCATCGCCGCTGTAGACGCAGCCGCCGCCGGTAAGCGCGCAGGTCAATTCGACGAGCATTTTTTTCACGCGTTTGAGGTTGACCTTTTCGAAGGACTGATTGACGGCAGGATCGGACGCCACAGCGTCGATGTATTCCGAGGTGATCTGCGCTACGCCGGCCTCGCCGCCCAGACGCGCGTAAAGCGAATCATCCGCGTGCGCCATGCCGGCGGCCAGCACAAAGCCCAACAAGCTGGCCAGCAGGTTATGCATGTTTTTTGTCCTGTATCGGTACTCCGCGCAGATAGTAACGGAACAAGTCCGCAGAACTTGACGCTTGCCCGCGCCCGCCGCTCAAGTCCGGACGGCAAACGTCGTCATAAGAGGACAGGCAGAACATCCGGAGCATTCATGAAAACAGGCGGAATCCTGGCGTGCGTGCTGCTGGCGCTGAGCGCGCCGGTGCAGGGCGGCGGGCGTCTGGTGGCGACCGGGGGCGTGACGCAGATCGAAGGGGCGGCGGGCGGCGGCCTGTCGCCCTGGGCACTCATTGCCGGAACGGGGACCAGTCGCGAAATCGGTACGACGGCGTTCGTCACGCATCTCGACATCAGCGATTTCCGGCTCACCGCCGCGGGCGTGGGCGTGGGCATCTACGACCGGCTGGAACTCTCGTTCGCGCGGCAACGTCTGGGGTTGGGCACAACCGTGCCGGGGGCCGCGATCGAGCAGGACGTTTTCGGCATCAAGGTGCGGCTGGCGGGCGATGCGATCTATGACCAGGATCGCTGGCTGCCGCAGATTGCGATCGGCGCGCAGTACAAGCGCAACCGCGATTTCGCTGCGGTGCCGGCCACGCTCGGCGCGCGGCGAGACAGCGATACCGACCTTTATGCCAGCGCCACCAAGTTCTATATCGACGGCCCACTGGGGCGCAGCCTGCTGCTGAATCTGACTGTGCGCGGCACCCGCGCCAACCAGATGGGCCTGCTCGGTTTTGGCGGCGATCTGGGCGACCGCATCAAGGCTCAGTTTGAAGGCAGTGCGGCCTGGATGTTGCGGGACAACCTGGCGCTGGGCGCTGAATACAGGCAAAAACCAAGCAATCTCAGCGTGTTTCCCGAAGACGATTACCGCGACGTGTTCCTGGCCTGGTGGCCGAACAAGCAGCTCTCGTTCACGATTGCCCATGCATGGCTGGGCACGGTCGCCGACAAGGCCGGGCAGCGCGCAAGCTATCTATCGGTGCAATTGGCCTATTGATCGGGCTGGGCCTGCGGTGTTCATTCCTGCGCAGCCGGCGGCACGGTCTTCGGCGTCTGTGCCGGCTGCGCGAACGCCAGCCCGATGCGCATCCGTTTGGCGTAATACATGGCCACATCGGCCTCGTGCATCAGGGTCAGGACGTCGCGGCCGTTGCCCGGGGCGCTGGCGATGCCCAAGCTGCCGCCGATCTCGAATTCGTGGTCGCCGATCGGGAAGGGGCGGGCAAGATCGTCGAGCAGGGCGCGCGCAATCTGCGCGGCTGATGCTGGCGTGGCGGCGGGAAGCAGGAATGCGAATTCATCGCCGCCTAAACGGGCGACCACATCGGAGCCGCGCTGGAGATGGGCCCGTAGCCGCTGGGCCACGGCCACCAGCAGCTGGTCCCCCAGCAGATGACCGTGGCTGTCGTTCACCTGTTTGAACCGATCCAGATCGAGCAGCATGATGGTGAGCGGGGCGCCTGCGCGGAGAGTGACGGCCAGCGATTGCTCCAGCCGCTCGTTGAACAACGCCCGGTTGGGCAGGCCGGTGAGGCTGTCGCGGTAAGCCAGGTCGAGCATATGGGCTTCCCGCGTGGCCAGTTCCAGGATACGGGCTTCGCGCTGCGCGATGCGCTCGCGCATGCTGTCGAGTGCGTGCGACAGTGCGGCGATTTCGCGTGGAGCCGTGATTCTGCGGTTGCGGGAATAGTCGCCGCGCGCGATCCGGTCAGCCGATGTGGCCAGGGCCACCAGCGGCCGCGTGACGCTCCGGGCGATGCGGAAGCTGAACAGGCCGGCCAGCGCCAGCCCGCCCAGCGTGAGCCAGAGCAGCCAGTTGCGCAGCTTTTGAAAAGGAGCCAGCGCCTCATCGAGTGATTTCTGCACCACCAGTTCGACCCGATGGCCGGGTACGGCTGCGAGCGGCCCGCGCACGCCGAGCATGCGGTGCGGCGGGCGATCCAGCACCGTATCCCAGTCGGCATCCGGCTGGTTCAAGGCGTCGATCAGCAGGCGGCGGGACGCCGCATCCAGGTTGCTCGTCACCACTTCCCAGCGTTGTCCGGCGTTGAGTCGCGCGAAGCTGAGCCGCACGCCGGCGATGGCTCCCAGCTTCTGCGCGACCTCGTCATCCAGGTGGAAGCCCGCGACGATGGTTCCGACGGGGATGGGCGCGGTAATCCTCACGGCAATGATCTGGTACAGCATGCCGTTCACCGTGGCCAGGGTGGCGGATTCGCCGTGCCGGGGCAGGGCGCGCAGCCAGCGCACCAGCGGTTCATGCTGCAGCAGGGCCGTTGCTTCAGTGCTGGTGGCCAGGGGCATGGCGTGGGCGTCGGTCAGCAGCATCCAGTCGGCATGGATACGGGCACTGTGGTTGTCGAGCGCCGAGACGATAGTGGGGATGTCGCGGCTCATCATTGCTTCGCGAAAGCCGTAGTCCGCCGCCAGCACGCGCGCGCCGAGGTCGAGGTAGTCGGTGTTCTGGGCAAGCTGGCGTCGCACCACCCGCTCGGCGGTGACGAGTTCGTTGCGAAGGGTCTGGCGGGTGATCGAATCGCTCAGCGTGCTGCTGATGCCGATACTGCCCAGCTGGGCGATGAGTATCAGCACAAAAAAGAATACGAAAATCCGCCCGGACAGCGTGTCCAGCTTCAGACGACCCATGCGTCTCCAACCCATCCATGCGTCTCCAACCCATCCATGTGGCGGCGCGAACCGGCAGCCCGCGCGGCCCGCTGTTATGAGGGCGTTTTCTCCGGCTGCTGCAGGGCAGTGCGGATCAACCGTCCAGATGTGTAACGGACAGGATGGGAAAGTCTTGAATCAGCCGTGCGGCGGGATTACTGGCTGAAGAAAGCCTTGACCTTGTCCATGAACGACTGGGCGCGTGGATTGTTGTTGCGCCCCGGGGCCAGCGATTCGAATTCGCGCAGCAGGTCGCGCTGGCGTTCCGACAGATTGACCGGTGTTTCCACCAGGATGTGACAGAGCAGGTCGCCCGGTGCCGCGCTGCGCACGCCCTTGATGCCTTTGCCGCGCAGGCGGAATACTTTGCCGGTCTGGGTTTCGGCTGGAATTTTCACCTTGGCGTGACCATCGAGCGTGGGAATTTCGACTTCGCCTCCCAGCGCTGCGCTGACAAAGGAGATCGGCATTTCGCAATGCAGATCGTCGCCGTCGCGTTTGAACACGGGGTGTTCCTTGAGGTTGATCACCACGTACAGATCGCCGGCCGGGCCACCGTTCACGCCGGCTTCGCCTTCGCCGGCGAGGCGGATGCGATCACCGCTGTCCACGCCGGCCGGAATTTTCACCGACAGCGTCTTGTGCTTCTTGATCCGGCCCTCGCCATGGCAAGCCGGGCAGGGGTCGGTGACGATCTTGCCGCTGCCGCCGCAACGCGGACAGGTCTGCTGCACCGAGAAAAAGCCCTGCTGGATTCTTACCTGGCCGTGTCCACCACAGGTGGTGCAGGTGGTGGGCTGGCTGCCCGGCTTGGCCCCTGAACCATGACAGGTATTGCACGTTTCCAGCGTGGGAATGCGGATTTTGGTCTCGGTCCCGCGCGCCGCTTCTTCGAGGCTGATTTCGAGGTTGTAACGCAGGTCGGCGCCGCGGTACACGCGGTCGCGCCGGTTGCCGCCCCCGCCGCCGCCGAAGATGTCACCGAAAATATCGGAGAAGGCGTCGGCAAAGCCGCTGCCGCCGCCGAAACCGCCACCCATGCCGGCCTGCTGATCCACCCCGGCATGGCCGAACTGGTCGTAGGCCGCACGCTTGTCGGCATCCGACAGGATTTCATAGGCCAACTTGGCTTCCTTGAATTTCTCCTCCGCGTTCTTGTCGTCCGGGTTGCGGTCGGGGTGAAATTTCATCGCCAGCTTGCGATAGGCCTTCTTGATATCTTCGTCCGAGGCGTTCTTGGCGACGCCGAGGACTTCGTAATAGTCGCGTTTGGACATATGAAAACCAGGGTGAGGGATATTCGGGGTACGGTCGTCGGCACGAGCCCGCCGTCAGACCCGGGCAGAAATGGGGGCGGCCGGGCTGAAATCAAGAGTCGGGGCGGTTTTTTTTTGCGCCGATGGCACCTGCCGATCAGTCCGGCCGGCGCGGATACCCGTCCGGATACCCGCCGTTGCCGCGCCCAAGTTTAGCGGATATCGGGCCGGACGTCGTGCGGTTCAGCGCACCGAGCCGAACGACGGGTTTTCGTCGTGCGGCGCCTCGGGCAGGCCGGCGAGCTTCATGCCGACGCGCACCGGCCCGCCCGGAAACAGGGTGTACAGCCATTGGCCGCCGCCGTCGGCGGCGAACCGCGCTTCCAGCGCCAGCAGGATGCGGCGGGCGTCCTCGCGGCTGCCGCCCTGATCGATCACGTAGTCGCGCAGCCAGTCGAGCACCCGAAAATGGTCTTCGCCAAGCTCGATGCCTTCTGCGCGCGCGAGATCGTGCGCGATCTCATGCGACCAGTCGTCGAGCTCGACCCAGTCGCCGTAGTGGTTTTGTATGAGCTGCCGGCCTTCTGCGGCGGCCAGGATGGGATGAACCATGACGGACTCCTTTCATTCGACCTTGATGCTGACCGACCGGGGCTTGCCGGCATGCTGCTTGGGCAGTTCCACCTTCAGCACGCCGTTGCGATAGGCCGCGGTCGCCTCGTCGGCCTTGACCGGCACCGGCAGCGGCACGACGCGGCGGAAGGCGCCGTAAGCGCACTGCATCACCCGCCAGCGCCCTTCGGTGTTCTCTTTCTGAAAGCGTTTTTCTCCGGTGACGACCAGGGAATCGTCGTGGACCTGAATGTCGAAGTCCTCTTTTTCCAGCCCCGGCACTTCGAGCCTGACCACCAGACGCCGGTCGTCCTCGAATACGTCGCCGCCCAGCATCGACCAGCCACGGCTGGGTAGCCAGGACTGGTCGTCCACGTCGCCGGTGTCGGGCAGGTCGGTCGATTCGGCGGGCCTGAACCGGGTCAGCGCGCCGCTGGCCGACTGCAGCAGATGACGCCAGCCTTCGGCAAGGCTGTCCCAGAATGCGCCCATGTTTTCCTTAAGATTTTCAAGTTTCATGATGATCTCCTCGGAAATTTTTGCCGGCCGGCGGCCGGCAGGATTCACGCGGCCTGAATCGCGATCTTGCGGGGCTGCGCATGGGCCGCCTTGGGAATGCGCAGCTTGAGCACGCCGTCGTGGAATTCGGCAACGGCTTGCTCGCTGTCGAGTTCCTTCGAAAGAGTGAACGTGCGGCGGTAACGCGGCAGGTTCACCTCGGCATAGCTCGCGCTCATGCCTTCGGGCATCGCCAGCACGAGCTCGCCTTCGATGCTGAGCGTGTCGGCGTCGAGCTGCAGGTTGAGCTTGTCCTTCGGCACACCCGGCAGGTCGGCATAGAGCGTGATGCCGGCGGCGTCCTCGATGACGTTGACCGGCGGCAGCAGGGCAGCTTCGTCGTTGCGCGGGGTGTCGTCGCGGGTAGTGTCGTTCATGGCCAATCTCCTTACTTGATGGTGATGCGGCGGGGTTGGGCGGCCTCGCTGCGCGGAACGCTGATGCGGAGCACGCCGTCCTGATAGCGGGCGACAACCTGGTTGAGGTCCACATCGTCGGGCAGCGTCACGGTGCGGCGGAAGCGCCCGGCGAAGCGCTCGTCGATATGAACGGTGCTTTTCTCCGGGCTTGCGTCGGGTGCGCGCTCGCCGCTGATGGTGAGCACGCCTTTCTCCACCTGGAGGTCGAGGCTGGCGGGATCGACACCGGGCGCGAATGCATAGATTTCGACCGACTGCGGCGCGCTGCCCACGTTCATCGCCGGAAAGCCGCGCGATGCGCCGCGGATGCTGGGGGACAAGCCGATGCCTTGCTGGAGCTCGCGCTGCAAGCGGTCGAATTCCGCGAACAGGTCGCGGGGAAACAGGCTACGGTACATCATGTTCAAATCCTCCTGTTCGGGTTGCGAGACAGCGTCACGCTGCCTCTCCTGACCCCAACATAAGGCGCCCGGTGCCGATTTCAATAGCTTGAAATCTTCCTTTGATTACCCATATCGGGTACAGAACAGGGCGTGCGAAAGTCAGAACAGAACAGGTCGCCACACCATGCAATTCAAAAACTATTACGACATGCTCGGGGTGCCGCGCGACGCCACCGCCGAAGACATCAAGAAGGCCTTCCGCAAGCTGGCGCGCAAGTACCACCCGGACGTGTCCAAGGAAAAGGACGCCGAGGCGCGCATGAAGGACGTCAACGAGGCCTACGCGGTGCTGTCCGATCCCGAGAAGCGCGCCGCCTACGACCAGCTGGGACGCGGCTACCAGCCGGGCCAGGATTTCCGGCCGCCGCCCGACTGGGACGCCGGTTTCGAGTTTTCCGGCCACGGCTACCGCGCGGACGAGGCGGCGGGCTTTTCCGATTTCTTCGAGCAGATCTTCGGCCGTGCCGGCATGGGCGGGCGCGGCTTCGGCCAGGCCCATGCCGACCGCGGCGGCGCGCGCGCGCAGGGCGAGGACCATCACGCCAAGGTGCTGCTCGACCTCGAGGACGCCTTCACCGGCGCCACCCGGCAGATCGCGCTGCGTGCGCCGAAGATGGATGCGCAGGGCCGGGTGACGCTCGAGTCGCGCACGCTCAATGTCAAGATTCCCAAGGGCGTCAAGGCCGGCCAGGTGATCCGCCTGGCCGGACAGGGCGCGCCGGGGTTCCAGGGCGGGCCGCCCGGCGACCTGCTGCTGGAGGTGCAGTTCAGGCCGCATCCACGTTTTCGCGTGGAAGGCCGCGATCTCTACCTGACGCTGCCGGTGGCGCCGTGGGAAGCGGCGCTGGGCGCGGTCGTCAGCGTCGATCTGCCCGGCGGCCCGGTGAAGGTGCGCATCCCCGAAGGCGCGCAGTCCGGTCGTCAACTGCGCGTACGAGGCAAGGGTATCCCCGGCGAAATACCCGGCGATCTCTTGCTGAGCGTCGAGGTCGTGCTGCCGCCGGCCGACACGCCGCGGGCGCGCGCGTTCTACGAGCAGATGGCGAAGGAATTCGTCTTCGATCCTCGGCAAGGGAGATGAGTCATGACTGGCGACGACATCCTGATCGGCACCCTGATGGAAGACAGCTGGCTGACGCTGGAGCAGGTGGCGGCGGCGTGCGCGGTCGAACCGGACTGGCTCGTCCGTCATCTGGAAGAAGGACTGATTCCGCATGCGAACAGCGTGGCCGGGGTGTGGCGTTTTTCCGGCGCGGCGTTCGTCCACGCCCGACGCATGCGCGCACTGGAGCGGGATTTCGACGCCGTGCCCGAACTCGCGGCGCTGATGGCCGACCTGCTGGAGGAACTCGACGCCCTGCGCGCCCGCGTACGCCTGCTCGGGGGCTGAAACGATGAACCGCGCGGCGCTACACGGGCATGCGCTCGCCAACCGCGTGCAGACGCTGCTGCTGGTCGGCGCGCTGCTCGCCATCGGCGGCCTCGCCGGATTCGTTCTGTTCGGCGAGAGCGGCCTGTGGCTGGCGCTCGCCGCCACGCTCGCCACCCTGGTAGCGGAACCGCTGGCGGCGACCCGGCTCACGCTCGCCTTGTACCGGGCGCGCCCGATCACGCCGGACGAGGCGCCGCAGCTCTGGCGCACGCTGGAGGGGCTGGCCGCGCGCGCGGGACTGCCGGCGGTGCCTGTGCCGCATTATGTTCCCAGTCCCGTGGTCAACGCCTTCGCCGTGGGCAGCCGGCGGCAGTCGGCGATCGCGCTCACCGACGGGCTCATCGCCAGCCTCACGCCGCGCGAACTCGCCGGGGTGCTGGCGCATGAGCTCGCCCACATCGCCCATGGCGATCTCAAGGTGATGAACCTCGCCGACTACGTGAGCCGCTTGACCGGCGTGTTCGCGCTGGTGGGGCAGGTCGTGCTGATCCTGCTGCTGCCGGGCTGGCTCATGGGCGAGGCCGAGGTGCCCTGGCTGGGCCTCTTGTTGCTGGCCTTTTCGCCCCACCTCGCCCTGCTCGCGCAGCTCGGGCTGTCGCGGGTGCGCGAGTTCGACGCCGACCTTGCCGCGGCGCGCCTCACCGGCGACCCGCAGGCGCTGGCCTCGGCGCTGACCAAGATCGAGCGGGTGTCGGGCAGCTGGCGGCGCTGGCTGCTGCCGGGATGGGGCAATCCCGACCCTTCCTGGCTGCGCACCCACCCCGCCACCGAGGAACGCGTCCGCCGCCTGCTGTCTCTGGCGCAACCGACCACACCCGCCACCTGGCAGGCGACGGCCGACACCTTCGCTGCCGCGCCCGTCCGCGGCGTGCCGCGCTGGTATCCTGGCGGCATCTGGCGCTAGTCACGAGGAACACGATGGAACAGAAAACCCAATGGAACCTCACCTACTGGCTGATCGCCATGCTGCTGCTGCTACTGCTGCAGAACTGGTGGCAGACGGCGAGCAGCGTGGAGCCGGTGCCGTACAGCGCATTCGAGCAGGCGCTCAAGGACGGCCGCGTGGCCGAGGTGGTGGTATCGGACAAAACGGTCACCGGCAAGCTGAAAAACCCTGACGCGAACGGCAAGACGGTGATCGTCGCCACCCG
>JAIWOL010000048.1 GCA_020216925.1 Thiobacillus sp.
TCGCCGGGGCGGCCTTCGAGGTGCTGGCGGTCGACGTGGGCGAGGACGCGGATACGATCCAGGCCTTTACCAGCCAGCTCGATACCCAGCTGGCTTTTCCCATCCTGCTCGACACGCGCAGCCGCGTCATGCGCGAATGGAAGGTGGCGGGCCTGCCCACGACCTATCTGGTGGACAAACAGGGACGCATCGTCGCCAGCGCAGTCGGCGGCCGGAAGTTCGACCATCCCGAGCTGGTCGCGGCGATTCGCGCCGTGCTGAAGGACTAGACCTTGACCCACACCTGGCCATCCGCCACCTTCACCGGATAGCTGCGGATGGGCTCGTCGGCCGGGTCGCAGGTGGGCCGGCCTGTGGCGAGATCGAAGTAGCTGCCGTGGAGCGAGCACTTGATCTTGCCGTCCTTGATGCAGCCCAGATACAGCGAATAATCCTCGTGGCTGCACATTTCATCGACGACGTAGTGCGTGCCGGCCGAATTGCACAGCAGCAGTTTCTTGCCGTCGACCACGACACGTTTCATCTGCGCCGGCTTGAGTTCGCCGGCAGCGGCGATGGCGACGTATTCCCCCATCACCGCACCCGCCGCGCGGCTTTGCCGGCATCGAGCACCGCCCGAATCTGGCTTGCAGCGTCCGCGATCGATGCGGCCTTGCCGACGTGATGAAGAATGATCGAGCCTGCCAGCACCAGCGAATCGTAGGTCGCGCCCTTTTCACCCCTGAGCGCCAGCATGCCGGCTTCGGCCGCGGCGCGCGCGGTGGCCGGAATATCGATGGCTGCGACGATTTCGTCCTCGCCGGGCGCGGCGGCAACCGAACCCGGCAGCGGCACGGCGCGCACGGGCTGCTCGATGCCGAGCGCGGCGGGGTCGATCCTGGCTTCGATTTCCTCGCCCATGTCGTGATAGTGAAAATACTTGCCTTCCTGACGCAGCGACGGAATCACGCCGCCCTCCACGCCACGCACGATACAGGCGCTGTCGAACCCGGCGACGCGCGCCAGTTCGGCGTACACGGGCGGATAGGGTTTGTGGACGTAGCCGGTAACGAAGTGGGTTTTTTTCCGGCCCTGAATCGGTTTGGAGAGCACCTCGACCGTGGTGAGGACCTGACGCTTGATGATCTGCGCGCGCAGGGGAATCAGGTTGTGCATGCCGGGATTGGATTGCGCCTGGTCGATATACGTCCAGCCCAGCGCCGGATCGGCCAGCCGCGCGGCCGCTTGCTGCGGGCCAAGATTCACCGGCACGCCGGCGGCTTCCAGCACGTGGCGCACGGTCACGCCGTATTTCGGCCCGACCCTGTCCAGCCCGTGCGACACGACGTGCACCCCCAGCTCGGCCAGCAGCGGGCCAAGAAAAGGTGCCGCCGGCAGGCAGCGGTTGTAGCCGTCGTAGGGGTCGCCGATGTCGACCACCTCGTCCACCTCGGCGGTGACGCGGCGGGTGGTTTCGAGCACCGCGTCGAGCACGCCGCGGTTCTCGTCCATTGTTTCGCGCTTCATGCGCAGGGCAATGAAGTAAATGCCGACTTGCACCGGGTCGATGAGGTTTTCGATGATGGCTTTGGTGCCGAGATGCGCCTCGGTGCGGCTGATGTCCTTGGACAGATCGGGCCCGGTGGCGATGCGCTGGATGATCGAGCGCATCAAGAGTCTGGGATCGGACGGCAGGGTGTCGGTGCTCATCAATAACTCCTATGGAAGCGGCAAGGATACTAATATCCGAGTAAATCAGTCAACTATAAGGCTATAAGGCGTCCTGCAATGCCTGCGCGAGCGCCCGCTCTGCCTGCGGCATCGACAGCATCACGCCGAGATCACGGCACTGCGTGACGGCAAGGCCGGCATAACCGCAGGGATTGATGGCAGCGAAAGGCCCCAGATCCATGTCCACGTTGAGCGCCAGGCCATGATATGTGCAGCCGTGCCTGACCCGCAGGCCCAGCGCGGCGATTTTCGCGCCGGCCACGTATACGCCCGGCGCACCGGCCTGCCGCTGCGCCTGCACGCCCTGCCCGCGCAGCAGGTCGATCACCGCCTGCTCCATGCGGCCGACCAGTTCGCGGACGCCATAACCGCGCCGCCGCAGATCGATCAGCAGATAGGCCACCAGCTGCCCCGGGCCGTGGTAGGTAATCTGCCCGCCCCGGTCGATGGCCACCACAGGAATGTCGGTCGCGGCAATGAGGTGCTCGGGCCTGCCGGCCTGCCCCTGGGTGTAGACCGGCGGATGTTCCAGCAGCCAGAGCTCGTCGGCCGTGTCGGCCGCGCGTTGCGCGGTGAAATCCTGCATCGCCCGCCAGGTCGGCACATAGTCCACCCGCCCCAGCCGTCGCACGCGCAGCGCGCGCGGGTCGTGCGGCGCAGTCGGCGGCCCGCCGCCGGTATCGTGCCCCCCGCCTGTCACAGCGTCATTTTCACCCAGGGGTGCGCGCTGAGCTCGCGATACAGCGCGTCGAGCTGCGCCTTGGACGTGGCGCGCACAACGCAGGTGACGGACAGGTAATTGCCGCTCGACGAGGCGCGCATTTCCACCGTTTCGGGCCGAAAGTCGGGCGCATGACGGCACACCAGCTCGACCATGGTGTGCACAAAGTCATCCCGCCGCTCCCCCATGATCTTGATCGGAAAATCGGTGGGAAAAACCAGCAGGGTGTCCTGTTCGCTCATGTCCGGGCCTCGTTCGTCATCGACGCATCACGTCCTGTTTGAATTGCTGGTACAGCGCGTCCATCTGGCGCGCCACCGGTCCCGGCCGCCCATTGCCGACAGGCATTTCGTCGAGCATGACGACGGGCATGATTTCCTTTGTGGAAGACGTCATCCAGATTTCGTCTGCGCTGCGCAGTCCGGCTTCCGTCACCTCGCCCACGCGCACCGCAATGCCGTGACGCGCCGCCAGTTCCAGCACCACCTCGTAGGTAATGCCGGTAAGCATGTGGGTGGAAGGCGCAGGCGTGCACAGCGTCCCGTCCTGCACGACAAAAATGTTGCTGGCAGCGCCTTCCGTGAGCAGGCCGTCGCGGATGAAAATGGTTTCGGCACAGCCGGCTTCCACTGCGCGCTGCCGCATCAGCACGTTGGCCATCAGCGAGATCACCTTGAGATCGCAGCGCTGCCAGCGCGGATCGGGTGCGGTGATGGCGCACACGCCGGCGGCCTTCTGTGCCTCGGCGGGCGGGACCAGCGGCTGCGCAAAGACCAGCACGGTAGGGGCCGCGTCACGGGGAAAGGCATGGTCGCGCAACGGCTGGCCGGGCAGCGGCACGCCGCGCGTGACCTGGATCAGCAGGGACTGGTCGGCGAAATCCTGGCGTGCCGCCAACTCCAGCGCAATTTTCCGCCAGGCTTCGATGCCATACGGGTTGGCAAGGCGGATGCCTTGCAGACTGTGCTGCAGACGCGCCAGGTGCGCGTCGAGGCGGAACGGCTTGCGCGAATAAACCGGCACGATTTCGTAGACACCGTCGCCCAGCAGAAACCCCCGGTCGAACACAGGCACATTTGCTGCGTCGGCCGGCAAGAACCTGCCATTGAGCCAGACTTCGTTCATTGGAACAGCAGCCGGATCGAATCCCAGCCGCGCCCGAAAATGCCGGCCACCGCCACGTCATGCAAGGCCACCAGCGGATAATCGCCGAGGATTTCGCCGTCGAGCACAAGCCGCAGCGTACCGAGCTGCTGTCCGCGCCGGATCGGGGCTACCACCGGGCGCTGCGTAATCACCTGCGCCTTTACGCGGGACAGCGCGCCGCGCGGCGCAAGCAGGTGGAAATCCTGCAGGAACCCCAGGTTCACAGAAGCACGCGCCCCGCGATAGACCTGGAGCGTCTTGACCGTGTTCTGCGCGCGATAGAGCAGGGCGCTGTCGAAATTCTCGAAGCCGTAATTGAGCAGCTTGAGGGCATCCTGCGTGCGCTGTGCGTCGTTACGCGCGCCCAGCACAATGGCGATGCGGCGTTGCGTACCGCGCTTGGCCGACGCCGCCATGCAGTATCCCGCCTGTGCCGTGCGCCCCACTTTGAGGCCATCGACGGTGCTGTCGCGCCACAACAAACGGTTGGCGTTGTATTGCGTGAGGCCGTTGTAGGCCACCTGTTTCTGCGCGAACCAGCCAAGCCGCTCGGGAAAATCGCGGATCAAGGCGCGTGACAGAATCGCCAAATCGCGCGCGCTCGACTCGTGGCCCGGCTCGGTCAGCCCCGTGGCGTTCATGAAGCGGGTGCGTGTCATGCCTAGCCGCCTGGCCTCGCTGTTCATGCGTGCGACAAAATCCGCCTCGCTGCCGTCCACCGCCTGCACCAGCGTGAGCACGGCGTCGGTGGCCGAAACCACCAGCATGGCCTGGATCAGGGTGTCCACGCTCGCCGGATCGCCCGCCTTGAGAAAGATACGCGCGCCGTCTGCGCGCGTGGCGGATTCCGGCACCGTCACCGTCTCGGCCAGAGAAAGCTTGTTTTTCTTGATGTCGCCCAACAGCACATAGGCTGTCATCAACTGCGTGAGCGAGGCAGGCGCCAGCGGCAGATCCGCCTGACGGCCGGCCAGTTCGCGTCCGCTCACCTGATCGATGACCACCCAGGCGCGCGACTGCAAACCGGCAGGCGCGGTAGCCGCCGCAAGCGGTAGCGACGAAACGAGGAGCACGAGCCCCAGCCAGAATGCTTTCATGGAGTTCCTTCGTGGGTTCAGTCGCGCCTGACCAGCGCGGCATTCAGGTCCAGCCGGTCACGCACCCGCGCCTTGTCGTTCTGGGCGGCCTCGTCATTCGGATAAGGGCCAATCTGCACGCGGTGCAGCGCACCGGAGAGAACCAGACGCATCTGGTCGTGGGTCAGTTCCAGCGCTTTGCGCACGCGCTCCATCAGGGCGCGCGCATTCTCTTCGCGGGAAAACGCGCCCAGCTGGAGGTAGAGCCCGCCCGCCAGAGCCTGTCCCTGGGTATCGTAGGTGGCGGGATCCAGGCTTTCCACCCGCACGCGCGTACTGCCCACCCCCATGTATCCGAGCCGGTGCGCGGCGGCGTAGGACAGGTCGATCACCCGGTTGCCGTGAAAAGGGCCGCGGTCGTTGATGCGCACCACCACCGACTTGCCGTTGTTGAGCGCCGTAACGCGCGCATAGCTGGGGATCGGCAGAGTGGGATGGGCTGCGGTCATGGCGTACATGTCGTACAGCTCGCCCGACGCGGTCTTCTTGCCGTGAAAACGGCGACCGTACCAGGACGCCAGCCCTTCCTCGGCTTCGCCCGGCCGCACGGTCTGCGGCGTGTAGGTGTTGCCCATCGCCACGTACGTGCGGTTGGCAAAGCGGTGCAGCGGCTCAACGCGCGGCACGGCATCCGGTATGGCATCCAGGTTGGCGGGCGGCTGGGCGGGCGGCCCGTCGTCGAGGTAATAGCCGCCCGGCCTGGCCGTGCCGGCGGACGAGGCCTGAACCGGCGGTTTGCCGGACGCGGGCGGTTTGGCGGCCGGCGGGTTGACGCCGCATGCGGCCAGCACGAACGCGCAGAGCGCGGAGAACAGAAACGCTTTCATGCAGGAATTTTATCTGCTCAGGTTTTATTGATCTGGCGATGCGTCGCCACGCTCATCAGGATACCCACACCCAAAAGCAGGGTGACCAGCGCGGTGCCGCCATAGCTCATCAACGGCAGCGGCACGCCCACCACGGGCAGGATGCCCGACACCATGCCCACGTTGACGAACACGTAAGTGAAAAAGTTCAGCGACAGCGTGGCCGCCATCAGCCGGCCGAACTGCGTCGGCGCGCGCCCGGCGATGCTCAAGCCGCGCGCGACGACGGCCAGATACAGCGCCACCAGGAGAATCGCGCCGACGTAACCGAATTCCTCGCCGAACACGGCAAAGACGAAATCGGTGGTGCGTTCGGGGATGAAATCGAGCTGGCTCTGCGTGCCCGCCATCCAGCCTTTGCCGAACAGCCCGCCCGAGCCGATGGCGATGGTCGATTGGATGATGTGATAGCCGGCGCCCAGCGGGTCGGCGGCCGGGTCGATGAGGGTCAGCACGCGCCGCTGCTGGTAATCGTGCAGCAGGTTCCAGACCAGCGGCAGGCTCCCTGCGGCGAGCGTGCCGCCGCCAATCATCACCTTCCAGGGCAGGCCGGCGAAGAACAGCAGATAGAACCCCGAGGCGCCGATCATCATCGCCGTGCCGAGATCGGGCTGGCGCAGGATCAAGACGAATGGCAGCAGCACCAACACCCCAGCGATCAAGTAATGTCTTGCACCGCGCACCGTTTCGTTGCGCTGAAAATACCAGGCCAGCATCAGCGGCAGCGCGAGTTTCAGCAGTTCCGACGGCTGAAACGCCATCACGCCGAAATCCAGCCAGCGCCGCGAACCGTTGCGGATTTCGCCAAACAGCGCCACGCCGACGAGTAGCACCACCCCCGCCGCGTACAGGGGTAGTCCGATCTTGGACAGCAGATGCGGCGGCACATTGGCCACAGCCACCATCAGCGTGAGCGCCAGGCCCATATTGACCAGATGGCCGGTGATGCGCGACGGATTCTGCCCCGAGGCGCTGGCCACCACGGCCAGGCTGATGCCAAGCAGCACCAGCACCAGGATCAGCAGAATAGGGTCGAGGTGGCGCAGCCGGCGCATCAGCCAGCCGTCAGTCCCTGGCATCCGATGCCTCCAGTTTCATGTCGCCCGGCCGCTTGCCTGTGAGATAGAAATCGAATACCGCCCGCGCGATGGGCGCTGCCGTGCCGCTGCCCGAGCCGCCGTTTTCCACCATTACCGCCAGTGCGATGGCCGGCTTCTCGGCCGGCGCGTAGGCGATGAACAATGCATGGTCGCGATGCTGGCGCGCCAGCCGGCTGGCATCGTAGCGCGCGCCCTGCTTGATGCCCACCACCTGCGCGGTGCCGGTCTTGCCTGCAATGGCGTAGGGCGCGCCCGCCGCCGAGGCGGCTGCCGTCCCCCCCGGCCGCATCACATCCAGCATGCCCTCGCGCACCACGGCCAGGTTTTTCGGGTCGATGGCAAGCTGCCCGCGCGGCGTGGGCGGCAGCGGCTGCCAGACATGCGAGACCGGGTCGCGCACCGCCTCGACGAGGCGCGGTTCGATACGGTGCCCGCCGTTGGCCAGCATGGCCGTCATCGCCGCCAGTTGCAGGGGGGTGGCGAGGTGGTAGCCCTGGCCGATGCCGGCGATCACCGTCTCGCCCGGATACCAGGCCTTCTTCCAGCGCCGCTGTTTCCATTCGCGCGATGGCAGCAAGCCGCTCGATTCGCTGTCGAGATCGATACCGGTCTTTTCGCCCAGTCCGAATTTCGCCAGGTAGTCGTGCATGCGGTCGATACCCATGTCCACCGCCAGCCGGTAGTAGTAAACATCGCAGGACTGCGAGATCGAACGCCGCAAATCGACCCAGCCGTGCCCCTGCGGCTTCCAGTCGCGAAACCGGTGCCGGCTGTTGGGCAGACTGTAATAGCCGGGGTCGAGAAATGCATCCGCAGGCTTGCGCAGCCCCAGTTCCAGGCCCGCCAACGCCATCAGGGGCTTGATCGTCGAACCCGGCGGATAGATGCCGCGCAGGGCGCGGTTGACCATAGGCCGCTCGGGCGATTCGTTCAACATTTTCCAGGTTTCCGGGTCGATGCCGTCAATGAACAGATTGGGATCGAAACCCGGCTTGGACACCAGGGCAAGCACGCCGCCGGTATTCGGATCGAGCGCCACCAGGCCGCCCAGGTAATCGCCGAAGGCATGCTCCGCCACCGCCTGCAATTCCAGGTCCAGATGCAGGCGCAGATCCTTGCCCGGCACGGGCGAAACGCGCGACAGCATCCGCACCGCGCGCCCGGACGCATCGGTTTCCATCTGGTCGAAGCCAGTGCGACCGTGCAGCAGGGTTTCGTAGCTCTGTTCGAGCCCGGTCTTGCCGATGTGGGCGCTGCCCTTGTAGTTTCTGTCCCGGCCCGATTCGCGCAGGATCTTCAGGTCGCGGTCATTGATGCGGCCGATGTAGCCCACCACATGCGCCATGCCCGGCCCCGCCCGATAATTGCGGAACAGCCGCGCCTTTACCTCGATTCCCGGCAGACGGTAACGGTTGGCAGCCAGTATGGCCACTTCCTCGTCGGTGAGCTTGCTCTTGAGCGGCACCGTCTCGAATTCGTGCGATTCTGCAAGCAGCCTGCGGAAACGCCGCAACTGGCCCGGAGTGATCTCGATCAGCTTGCCCACTTCGGCGAGCGTGGTTTCCAGTCCGCGGGTTTGGGCGCGGGTGATTTCCAGCGTGTACGCCGAATAGTTCTCCGCCAGGATGCGGCCGCGCCGGTCGAAGATCAGCCCCCGGTTGGGCGCCGTGGGCACCAGCGAAATGCGGTTGCTCTCGGCACGCTCCACGTAATGCTCGTGGCGCACCACCTGCAGGTAGTAGGCGCGCACCAGAAGCACCAGCGCAAGCAGTCCGACAAACGCCGCGCCAACCCGGATGCGGCCGCGAAAGCGCGCCAGCTCGCGATCCAAGTCCTTCAGCGCGGCAAAGCTCATTCCGCCCCCCGCATCCCTTTGCCATGCCAGGCGCGCAACCACAACGCGATCAGGAACCACAGCGCGGTGCTGGCAAGCACAGGCAGCAGGATAGCCAGACCGGCAGGCGGCCTGACCGCCAGCCACCCCACCAGCAACACCGTCAACTGGGCCGCGAGCAGAATCGGGAACATCTGCGCCGCTTGCTGCAACGGCGCGAATTGCAGCAGCCGCAATCGCAGGAAGAGCACGCCGTAGACGGCCACGGCATAAGCGATGGCGTGCTGGCCGAACACGGCCCCGTCCTGGAAATCGGCGAGCAGCCCCAGACAGAAAGCCCAGCCGAAGCCGATTCGTTCAGGGCGGTGCAAAACCCAAAACAGCAACGCCACCAGCACAAAATCCGGCCGCAGCGCCAGCGCCCAGCCCGACCAGGGCAACTGCGTCAGCCCCGCTGCGAGCGCAAGCGTGCCCAGCACCCGCCGCCAGCCGCCTGTCTTGCGCGGCATGTTCATGGTTGCGCCGCCTTGGGTCGGGCGACCAGAACCAGCACCGCACGGCTGCGTTCGATCTCGGCCAGCGGCAGGCCCTCGATACGCAGATAAGGCCCGGCCTGCGGCCGGCTGACGCGCGTCACCCGCGCCACCGGCAGCGCCGCCGGATAGACGCGGTCGATCCCGGAAGTGACCAGACGGTCGCCTACGCGCACATCGGTCTGCGAGGGCATGTAGCGCAACTCCAGCTGGCCATGGCCAAGGCCGGCCACCAGCCCGCGCTGGCCGGTGCGCTCGATCATCACCGGCGTGAGCTGGCCCGGGCTGGTCACCAGCGTCACCTCGCTGGAGCCCGGGTACACCTGGCTGATCTGGCCCATCAGGCCGCCCGCGTCGATCACCGGCAGGCCGCTGCGCAAGCCCGCCGCTGCGCCGCGATCCAGCACGATCTTCTGGCTGAACCAATCGTGCCCCTGATACAGCAGGGCAGCGCGCACCAGCTGCTGTTCCGGGCGTGTCTGCAAGGCCAGCAGCGCGCGCAGCTCCTCGTTTTCCCGCTTCAGGTCGAGAGCCGTGTTCGCTGTCAGGGCGAGACGGGCGCGTTCGGCCAGCAGGGCGTCGCGCTGGTGCAGAAGCAGCCGGTGGCGGGTGAAGAAATCGGCGATTTCGGTTGCTACGTCCGCCGGCGCGCGCAAGGCCTCGCGCACGGGATGCAACAGCATGGACAAGCCGCTGCGCAGACCTTCCATGGCTTGATAGCGAACGTCGAGCACCACGCATGCCACGCCGATGGTCAGCCAGATCGCGAGACGTGCCGCCGGCCCCAGCCGGCGGGCAAAGGTGAGTTGACCCGGAACAGCCATGGCAGGCTCAGGGCCGGATCGGACGCGGGCTCACTCGTTGGTGAACACGGTCGCGAGTTTGTCCATTTCTTCCAGCGCGCGCCCGGAGCCGCGCACCACGCAGGTCAGCGGGTCGTCGGCGAC
>JAIWOL010000177.1 GCA_020216925.1 Thiobacillus sp.
TGTGCTTCGTTTCCAACGATGGCCTCCTTGCGAACAAGGGGGGTCAATTCCTCGTGTCGCCAGGGGGTCAATTTACGGTGTCGCCTGACATGGCTCTTGGGCGGGCTGCTTGCCTTGAATCTTGCGGTGGCGGGTTTCTATTATTTTGTGCCCAGCTGGCAGGCCAGGCCGTCCGAATCCGGTGTGCCGCTCAATGCTGATCGATTGAACCTGAAGACCCAGCCGAAAGGGCTGGAAGCGGCGCCGGTATCGGCGGCGCCGAAGGACGCGGCACCCGCCGCCCTGTGTGTGGAATGGCGCGGCCTGGCTCTCGACGAATTCGCTCAGGTCCGGGAGCAGCTGAAAGCGCTTGCCGCGTCGCGGCCCATGTCGTTCACCGAAATTCCGACCAATACGCGGTATTGGGTGATTTTTCCGCCTTTGCCCAGCGCCCCGTCAGCCAATGAGAAGCTCAGGGAGCTGATCGCCGTCGGCGTCCAGGATGCCTTCGTCGTCAAGGACGGGCCCTGGCGTCACGCGCTTTCGTTGGGGCTGTACGCCAATGGCCAGGCTGCGGAACGCCGCATCGATGAACTGGAGGCCAAGGGGGTGCTGGGGACCCGGGTCGAACTGGTCCCCCGGAAGGGCACCGATTTCTACTTTGTGGTGAAAAGCCAGGATCAGGATGTGCTGAAGAGTTTGTCCGGCATCAAGCAGCCCTATCCGAACAGTCGACAGTCACGAGTGGCCTGCCCTTCATAGATAGCTCAGCAGGATGCCGGCGAAGATTGCTGCGCCAAACCAGACGTTGTGCATAAACGCGCGAAAACATGCGCGTGGCTCGCGCGCGCGGATCAGACGCAGATGGTAGATGGCAATGGCGGCCGCAACGCCCAGCCCCAGATAGAACGGCCAGTGAATGCCGCGAGACCATCCCGTCCACGCCAGCAAACCGAGGGTGGCGGCATAGCAGCATGCTATCGCTGTCAGGTCGTGACGCCCGAAGGTGATGGCCGAGGTTTTGATGCCGATTTTCAGATCGTCTTCGCGGTCGACCATGGCGTATTCCGTGTCATAGGCGATCGCCCAGAAAACATTTGCAAGCAGCAGCAGCCAGGCCTCCAGCGGGACCTCGCCCCACAGCGCGGCATAGCTCATGGGAATGCCAAAGCCGAATGCAATGCCGAGATAAGCCTGCGGAAGCGCAAAAAAGCGTTTCGTGAAGGGATAGCTTGCGGCCAGAAAAAGCGCGACAACCGAGAGTTTCAGAACCAGAGGGTCGAGCGGCAGAATCAACAGAAACGCCAGCAGGGCCAGACCAGCCGCCAGCATCAGGGCTTCTCTTGGGGCCACCGTTCCGGCAGCCAGAGGGCGGTGCCTGGTGCGCGCCACGTGCGGATCAAAATCGCGGTCTGCGTAGTCGTTGATCACGCAGCCGGCCGAGCGCATCAGCACCACTCCCACGATGAAGATCCACAGAATCATCCAGTCCGGACGGCCGTGGCTGGCCAGCCATTGCCCCCAGAGCGTGGGCCAGAGCAGGAGCAGGATGCCGACCGGTTTGTCCAGTCGCATCAGTTTTTCGTATTGGGTCAGGCGTTCGGTGAATGTCATAAGGCCACGATCGCAGGAAGAAAGACTTCGGTTACCAGCAGGGGATGCCCGTTCAGGCAGAATCGGGATCGGCGCGCCCACAGCACACGCGGGGCGTCGGGGAGTGTTTTGCCGAGTCTGCGGTGCAGCATATGCTGCGGCCGGATGCACCGATATTCCAGCGACTGGCGCTGGATGCGAGGGTTGCGGAACAGCGCCTCACCCAGCGATCGGGCGCCCAGCCGGGTGATCCCCTGCCAGCCGCCGCGCAAACCTGACAGCGGCAACACGCTATGCGCAAAAACCACGGTCGTTTCGTTGCAGACCAGCAGGACCTGGCGGACATAGGCGCGGGCGCGAGGCGGCAAGCCGAGCAGGGCGGTTTCGTCCAGATGGGGTCTGGCATGTCCCGTGACGAGCGGATGCACACGAAAATTCGCACATCTGGATTTGAGCCGTTGCGTCAGCGAACCGCGATCGCATAGCCAGTGGCGCAGCGGTCGCGGGACTGCAAGTGGATGAAGGGCCCAGCCCTGCCTCGAAACATGCACGGTAAATATGCTGACTGCGTAATTGGAACGATTTGCGGTTTGCGGCCAGGTTGTGACCGGAACAGCCGGGATTATGCCGCAGCTCAGCTCCCTGTCAGCGCCTGACGTGAGCCGATCCAGCGTTCGATATGACGCGCAGCGACGTCCGGCGCATCCGAGAGACAGCGTTTTGCCCAGTCACGCGCCGTTTCGAGCAAGGCAACATCGTGTTCCAGATCCGCGAAACGCAGCATCGGCAAACCGCTCTGGCGATGGCCGAGCAGCTCGCCCGGGCCGCGCAATTGCAGATCCCGACGGGCGATCTCGAAACCGTCGGTCGATTCGTAGATGACCTTGAGCCGCGCCCGGGCTAGTTCGGACACGGGGGGCTGGTACAGCAGCACGCAGATCGATTCGCGGGAACCGCGCCCGACGCGACCGCGCAATTGATGTAATTGCGCGAGCCCCATGCGTTCGGCGTGTTCAATCACCATGAGCGCGGCATTCGGCACGTCGACCCCCACCTCGATCACTGTCGTGGCGACCAGCAGATGAATCGCGCCCGCCTGGAAAGCCGCCATCACTGCCTGCTTGTCGGCAGGCTTCATCCGGCCGTGAACCAGGCCAATGCTGAGATCCGGCAACTGCTCGCGCAATGCGGCGTAGGTGTTCTCGGCGGTCTGCAGTTGCAGCTTCTCGGATTCCTCGATCAGCGGGCACACCCAATAGGCCTGCCCGCCTGCCAGACAGGCATTGCGCACGCGCGCAAGCACTTCGTCGCGTCGCACCGCGCTGACCAGCCGGGTAGCGATCGGCGTGCGGCCTGGCGGCAAGGCGTCAATGGTCGAGACATCCAGATCGGCAAAGAAACTCATCGCCAGAGTGCGGGGAATCGGCGTGGCGCTCATCATCAACTGGTGCGGCTCCATGCCTTTTTGCATCAGCGCGAGCCGTTGGCCGACGCCAAAACGATGCTGTTCATCGACCACGACCAGCCCCAGCCGGGCGAAGCGCCCTGCTTCCTGGAACAGGGCATGCGTGCCGAACACCACATCGACTTCGCCCGCTGCGGCCGCCTGCCAGGCCGCCGTGCGCTGCGACTTGCGCTGGCTGCCCGAAATCCAGGCGCAACGCACACCCAAGGCCTCGAACTGCGACGTGAGCTTTGCCGCATGCTGCTCGGCCAATATTTCCGTGGGTGCCATGAAGGCAGCCTGATGGCGGTTTTCGACTGCTTGCAGACAGGCCAGGGCGGCAACCACGGTCTTGCCGCTGCCCACGTCGCCCTGCAACAAGCGGCGCATGGGATGCGCGGCGGCAAGATCGAGGCTGATTTCCTTCCAGGCATGTATTTGTGCCGGCGTGAGCGAAAACGGCAGGCGCGACAGGAAGTCTGCCGTGAGCCGGTGCGCGGCAGGCAGGGGCGTGGTGAGCAGGTTGTGCCGTGCGGCGCGCGCCGCGGCGAGCGAGAGTTGCTGCGCCAGCAGTTCGTCAAAGGCCAGCCGTTGCCGGGCCGGATGCCGGCGGCTTTCGACCGCGTTCGGGGCAGAATCGGCGGGGGGTTGGTGCAGCGCGCGGATGCATGCGTCAAACCCCGGCAACCCCAGCTCGTCGAGCCAGGCCTGCGGCAGCGTGTCAGCGAGTGGCGCTTGCAGCGCCCTGGCTACCAGTTTGCGCAGCGTGGCTTGCGCGAGGCCGGCCGTGGTGGGGTAGATTGGCGTGAGGCCAGCAGGCAGCGGCGTGTCGTCGCCGGCTTTTGAAAAACGTGGATGCACCATTTCCAGACCGAGGAACCCGCCGCGCACCTCGCCGACGAAACGGAAACATTCGCCTGGCTGGAACAGCTTGAGATGACTGGGGTAGAAGTTGAGGAAGCGGATACCCAGCAGCCCGCTGTCATCTTCTACCGTCAGTGTCAACATGCGGCGCGGCCGGTGGGCAATCTTGGCGTCGCGCACGACAGCCTGCACCTGTGCCTGGGCGCCAGGCAACAGATCGTGTATAGGGGTGATCCGGGTCTCGTCTTCCCAGCGCAGCGGCAGATGCAGCACCAGGTCGGCATCGCGGAAGAGGCCCAGCCTGGCGAGTTTGGCTTGTGTTCCCGGCGAGACGGGGAAGGAAAACGGCGACGCCGCTTTCAACCTGAAAACCTCAGTTGGACGCGCCCGATGGTGCGTCCGGATGGGGGCCGGTCGCGAAGCGATGCCGCTGCCTGCCGCAGACGGCAAGGAAACGCGGCAAAGGCAGACGCGCCGCGCGCTCGCCCGCATGATGGAGGCGATCGCAGACGAGAAATCGGGCAATCATGCGCGCGTCATGAAGGTATGGGCGGTCAGCTGCGGTTTTCAGGTTCAATGCCGGATTATCCGAGCACCATCACGGCATCGGCCTCCACCAGCGCGCTGCGTGGCAGCGCGGCCACGCCCACCGCAGCGCGCGCCGGGTAGGGCTCGACAAAATACTGCGCCATGATTTCGCTGACCTTGGGGAAATGCGCCAGGTCGGTGAGAAAGACATTGAGCTTGACCACGTCGGCAAGCGAGCCGCCGGCGGCCGTGGCAACTGCCGCGAGGTTTCTGAACACCTGATGGATCTGCGCATCGATACCATCGACCATTTTCATGGAAGCAGGGTCCAGGCCGATCTGGCCGGAAAGATAAACCGTGTTGCCTGCGCGCACTGCCTGCGAATAGGTGCCGATGGCGGCAGGGGCGTCGGGAGTGGAAATGATGCGTTTGTTCATGGGCGAAAATGCTTACTGGGATTGTGCACGGCCGTCCTTCTTGCCCTTGATGCGGAAGATGCGCACCACGTCGGGCAGCACGCGCAGACCGCGCATGACGCGTGCAAGATGCATGCGGTTCTCCACCTGTACGGTGAAGAACAGCACGGTGTAGGGGCTGCCGTCTTCTTCTTCCATCGACACGTTGCCGATGTTGGACCCCTGCTCGGCGATGGTGGCGGCCACCTTGGCGAGCACGCCGCGCTGGTTGCCGACGATGACCTTGATCTGCACGTCGAACAAATGCCCCGGCTCGGCTTCCCATTCCACGTCCAGCCACTTGTCGGGATCGGCGCGGAAGGCGCGGATCGAGGGGCAGTCGTGGGTGTGGATGATGAGTCCGCGATCCTTGTGAATGAAGCCCAGGATGGGGTCGCCGGGAATGGGGTGGCAGCATTGCGCCAGTTCCACGGCGATGCCCTCGGTGCCGCGAATGCTGATGGCGTGCGGATGCGCCGGCTCGCCGGTGCGGTCGCCGTGCATGTGCAGCAGCTGGTGCGCCACCACCAGCGGCAGCTTGCCGCCCAGGCCGACAGCGGTGTAGAGCTCCTGCTTCGATTGCATGCCGTAATCCTTCAGCAGGCGTTCCCACACCACGGCGTCCGCTTCCAGTTTTTCAGGATGCAGGGTCGAGAGGGCGTGGTTGAGCAGACGTTCGCCAAGCGCGACCGCTTCGGTGGCGCGCGCGGTGCGCAGGTAATTGCGTATGTGCGAGCGTGCCTTGCCGGTGACGACGAAATTGAGCCAGGCTGAATTGGGCGTGGCGTTCGACGCCGTGAGAATCTCGACGTGGTCGCCGTTGCGCAGTTGCGTGCGCAAGGGCATCAGTTCGTAGTTGATCTTCACTGCAATGCAGCGGTGGCCCACGTCGGTATGTACGGCAAAGGCGAAGTCGACAGCCGTGGCCCCGCGCGGCAAGGCCATGATCTTGCCCTTGGGGGTGAACACGTAGACCTCGTCGGGGAAGAGGTCGACCTTGATGTGTTCGAGGAATTCGGGCGAATCGCCGTGGTCGGCCTGGATGTCAAGCAGCGATTGCAGCCAGCGGTGGGTGCGCGTCTGCACGTCGGATAGCGCCGCATCCGCCGACTTGTACATCCAGTGCGAGGCAATCCCGGTTTCCGCCAGCCTGTTCATTTCCGTGGTGCGGATCTGCACCTCGATGGGCGTGCCCGACGGACCGAACAGGATGGAGTGCAGCGACTGATAGCCATTGGCCTTGGGAATGGCGATGTAGTCCTTGAACTTGCCGGGAATGGGTTTGTAGAGCGCGTGCAGCGCACCCAGCGCCAGATAGCAATGCGGCTGGTCGCGCACCACCACGCGGAAACCGTAAATATCGAACACCTCGGAAAAGGCCAGATTCTTTTCCTGCATTTTGCGGTAGATGCTGTAAAGGTGTTTTTCGCGGCCGCTGATGGTGGCCTCGACGCTCGCCTGGGCGAGTTTTTCCTGGAGCGCGATCTTGATCTTTTCGACCAGTTCACGGCGGTTGCCGCGCGCCGCCTTCACCGCCTTGGCCAGCACCTGGTAGCGATTGGGATGCTGGTAACGGAAGCCCAGATCCTCGAGTTCCTGATACACCGAATGCAGCCCCAGGCGGTTGGCGATGGGGGCGTAGATTTCCAGGGTTTCGCTGGCGATGCGTTTGCGTTTTTCGGGCGGCATCGCGCCCATGGTGTGCATGTTGTGCAGGCGGTCGGCGAGCTTCACCAGGATTACCCGCACGTCCTGCGCCATCGCCAGCAGCATCTTGCGGAAATTTTCCGCCTGCGCCTGCTGTTCCGATTCAAAGGCCAGCTTGTCCAGCTTGGAGACGCCTTCGACCAGCAAGGCCACGGCCTTGCCGTAGCGCGCCTCGATTTCGCTGGCGGTGGCCGGCGTGTCTTCCACCACATCGTGCAGCAATGCCGCGGCCAGGGTTTGTGCGTCGAGGTGCCAGCCGGCAAGAATGCCGGCCACCGCCAGCGGATGCGAGATGTAGGGTTCGCCGCTCTTGCGAAACTGGCCTTCGTGGGCCTGACGGCTGAATTCGTAGGCGTCTTCGATGACCTCGACATCGCTGGCCGGCAGATAGGCCAGCGCGGGGCGCAGCGCGTCGAAGGCGTGCGTCATCTCCGGCGCAGATACAGCAGGCGCCGGGGTGTCCGGAGACGATGCCTCAGGCGCGACCCCGGTTGAGGATTTCACGTCCGACCTTGCCAGCGGCGATTTCACGCAGGGCGGTGACGATGGGCTTGTCCTTCGATTCGACCATGGGCTGCGAGCCCTGGGCCAGCTGGCGCGCGCGGTAGGTGGCTGCCAGCGTGAGCTCGAATCGGTTGGGGATCATTTCGATGCAATCGTCGACGGTGATACGTGCCATGCGGATTCTCCTGCGAGGATTCAGTTGCGGCGGAAGGCTTCGAACAGCGAGGCATGCTGCCTGAGCTGGCGCGAGCCTTCGAGACGGATGCTGCGGGTGACCGCGATCAGGTCGGCAAGCGCGTGATCGAAGTCATCGTTGATGATTATATAGTCGAACGCCCCGGCATGAGAGACATCGTCTGCGGCGGCGGCCAGCCGTCGTTCGATCACGTCATCGCTGTCCTGGCCGCGCCCCTTGAGGCGGGTGCGCAGGGCGTTGAACGACGGTGGCAGGATGAATATCGAGCGCGAATCCGGGAAATGCTGCCGCACCTGCGCGGCCCCCTGCCAGTCGATTTCCAGCAGCACGTCGTGGCCGGCATGCAGGTCCTGCGCAATGCTGCCCTTCGACGTGCCATAGAAATTGCCGTAGACCTCGGCGTGTTCGAGGAACTCGCTTTCTGCCAGCATGTGCTGGAAGCGGTCGCGCTGCACGAAATGGTAGTCGCGGCCGTCGGTTTCACCCGGACGCGGCGCGCGCGTGGTGAAAGAGATAGACAGGCGAATCGCCGGATCGGCCTTGAGAAGCGCCTTGACGAGACTGGTCTTGCCCGCGCCGGAGGGGGCGGAAACGATGTAAAGCACGCCGATGCGGTTTGCGCTCATGAGAAAAGTCCGGGAGTCATTCGATATTCTGTACCTGTTCGCGCATCTGTTCGATCAGCACCTTGAGTTCCAGCGAGGTGCGCGAGGTTTCCACGGCAGCCGATTTCGAGCCCAGAGTATTGGCCTCGCGGTGCAGTTCCTGCATCAGGAAATCGAGCCGCTTGCCTACTGCACCGGGCTGGTCGAGCACGCGGCGGACTTCGCTGAAATGAGTTTCCAGCCGGGAGACCTCTTCGTCGATGTCGAGCTTTTGCACGATCAGCGCGAGTTCCTGGGCCAGCCGTTCGTGCCCGGCATCGCCCAGCGATTCGCGCAGCCGCGTGGCCAGCCTGTCCTGCTGGGCGGCCGCCAGGGCGGGCAAGAGCGGTTTCAGTGCCGCTACCTGCGCCTCGGCCGCAGCCAGACGATCGAGAATGTGCTGGCGCAGCTTGGCCCCTTCGCGCCGCCGGCTGGCGACGAGTTCGTCCAATGCAGTCTGCATCGCGGCCAGTGTGGCTTCGAACAGGCTGTCCTGTGACTGCGTGGCGGGAGGCAGCGCGCCGGGCCAGCGCAAAATCTCGTTGACCGAGAACGGCGCGGCGTCTGGCAGGCGGGCACGCACCACGGTTTGCCACTGCGCCAGGCACTCAAGAATGGCCGGATTCGGGCCGTTATCCTGCGAGGCGGCGGCAAGCGGGACGATGCCGACGCGGCATTCGACCTTGCCGCGCGCCAGCCGCTGCTGGAGAAGTTCGCGCAGCTGCGGTTCGAGCGCGCGAACTTCGTCGGTCAGGCGGAAATGCAGTTCGAGGTAACGCTGATTGATGCTGCGCAGGTCGACGCTGACGCTGGCATGTTCGAGGTTGAAGCTGTGGGCGGCGAACCCGGTCATGCTGGCGGTCATGGACACTGGACGGTAGGTTATGGAAATGCGCCGGAGCGGAGCCGGCCAAGAAAGATAATAGACGTTCGACTATGGCGACTCAACCCAACCAGGCGCTGCCCAATGGCTTCAGGCTGAACGAATACACCGTCGTACGCAAGATCGGCGGCGGCGGCTTCAGCATGGTCTATCTGGCGCGCGACGATACCAACCAGCCTGTCGCCATCAAGGAATACCTGCCGGGCGCGCTGGTGTTGCGCACAGAAGGTTCGGTGCTGGTGCAGGCTAATTCTGCGGAAAACAACGCCATCTTCCGCCATGGCATGAAATGCTTTTTCGAGGAAGGCCGGGCGCTGGCCTGCATCAACCATCCCAACGTGGTGCGTGTGATCAATTTCTTCCGCGCCAACGACACCGTCTACATGGTGATGCGTTTCGAACGCGGCAAGACCTTGCAGCAGCACATCCAGGCCAACCGCGGCACCATCCGCGAGAGTTTCATCCGCCGGGTATTCGCCCAGTTGCTCAACGGCCTGCGCGAGGTGCACACGCACAAGCTGCTGCACCTCGATATCAAGCCGTCCAATCTCTACATCCGCCTTGACGGTTCGCCGGTTCTGATCGATTTTGGGGCGGCGCGACAGACGCTCACCCAGGAAGAAAGCAAGCTGCAACCCATGTACACGCCGGGTTTCGCCGCGCCGGAGCAATACCACAACCGCGAACGGCTGGGGCCCTGGACCGACATTTACAGCGTGGGTGCGAGCCTGTATGCCTGTCTGGCCGGCTATCCGCCGCAGGCTGCCGACGCCCGCCTGCTCAACGACAAACTGGTGCCCGCCACCAGCAACTGGCGCGGCCAGTATTCCGACCAGCTGCTCGAAACCATCGACCACTGTCTCAGGCTCAACTACATGGAGCGACCGCAAAGCGTCTTCAGCCTGCAAAAGGTGCTCATGGACCGTTCGGCCCTGGAAACAAAGCGCCCGTCCTTGCTGGGCAGCCTCAAACGCACCCTGAGCAGGGATTTGTTCTAAAGTATCGACATGAAATTCACGATCTATCAGGCATCGCGACAGGGCGGGCGCAAGAACAACGAAGACCGCGTGGCCTATTCCTACAGCCGCGACGCCCTGTTGATGGTGGTTGCCGACGGCATGGGGGGGCACATGCACGGCGAAATCGCCGCGCAGATTGCGGTGCAGACGCTCACCGACCA
>JAIWOL010000049.1 GCA_020216925.1 Thiobacillus sp.
GGCCAGGGGAAGTTGTTGTAGACGATGCCGGCGGAGTAGCGATAGTCACTTTTCAGGCGGCCACACACCGCGCGTACCCAGGCCATGTGCATCGTCGAGGTCAGCACGCCGAAGTGGTAGAGGGTTGCGTCAGGGACAATCTTGACCAGATTGCTGCTCAAGGTATCGGGGTGCATGAAACCGATGGGAATGTAATCCCTGCGTTCGGATGACACCTCTGGAATCAGCAGATAGGCCGATGCCGGCATGTTCTCGACGTGGAAGCGCGTCGGGGTGTCGGCGAGTTTCTGCGTCGGCGGCGATTTGCTCGCCAGGCGGAACTGCCGGACAGCTTCCACGCGCTTCATGACTTCGGGCATCCTGCGCAGTTCGCCGGGTGGGCAGTCGCCCAGCCACAGACACCAGCGCTGGTAGCCGTTGATGAATTCGTCCGCGCCCAGCCAGCGGCGGAACCACTTTTCGGCCTGCGGCTCGCGGCGCAGGAATTCGGCTTTCTCGTCGTCGGTGAACAGGTAGTGGCCACCGTCGATGGGTTTGTTGCCGATGCCGATTTCAGGCACCGGGCAGATCGGCGTGCGGCGGTTTTCCAGCACCACGTCCGGCGCGTCCACCAGATACGGATTGATATTGGCGGCGGCCAACGCATGCGGCTCGCCCTTGATGTCGGCGTATTCGTAGATCGTCTTTTCCGCAACGTCGCCCAGCTCGAAGCCGACGATGACGCAGTGCACCGCTGCCTTGCCGCGTGCTTCGTTGCTCCACGAGAAGGTGCGATGCGCAAAGTGGATTTTGACGCCGCGCGCCAGCAACCAGCCCCACAGCACGCCGACCTGTTCGCCCTGCGTGATGGAGTTGGTCGAAACAAAAGCGCAGCGGGTTGGCTGGCCTTCGATGTAACGTGCCGCCTTCACGTACCACGCAGCAACGAAGTCGAGCAGCCCGGCATTGGGGATGCCATCGAACACGGCGCGGGTGTCGGCGCGCTGGGCCTCACTCATGAACTTGGCACCGATAAACGGCGGGTTGCCCATCACATAGCTTGCCCGCTCTGCCGGCAGCACGCCGTCCCAGTCGAGCGTGAGCGCGTTGCCGTGGATGATGCGCGGGCTGCTCTTGAGCGGGATGCGGGCGAAGTACATGCCGAATTCCTCGCCGACCCTAAGGTTCATCTGGTGGTCGACCAGCCACAGCGCGACCTGGGCGATCTGGGCGGGGAATTCCTCGATTTCGATGCCGTAGAACTGGTCGACGTCGAGCTGGATGGCCTGGTGGATGTCGAGAAAGCGCGAGCCGGGGCCGGCGTTGGCGGCGCGCAGGATTTCCAGCTCCAGCAGGCGCAGCTCGCGGTAGGCGATGACGAGAAAATTGCCGCAGCCGCAGGCGGGGTCGAAGAAGGTCAGTGTGCGCAGCTTCTTGTGCAACTCGAACAGCTTGTTCCGGTTGTTTTTGACGCGCTTGAACTCGGCCCATAGTTCATCGAGAAACAGCGGCTTGATGAGCTTCTCGATGTTTTCCTCGCTGGTGTAGTGCGCGCCGAGGTTGCGCCGCGCCGTTTTGTCCATGATCGACTGGAACAGCGCGCCGAAGATCGCCGGCGAGATCGCGCTCCAGTCGAGCGCGCAGGCGTCGAGCAGCGCCTCGCGCATGGCGGCGTCGAAGTTGGCGATGGCGATTGCCTCCTCGAACAGCCTGCCGTTGACGTAGGGAAAGGCGGCGAGCTGCTCGTCGAGCGCCGGGCTGCGTTTGTCTTCGGGTGTGTTCAACACCTGGAACAGTTGCGCGAGCAGGGGGCCGAGGTCGGAGCCGTCCTCGCGGGTGCGCTCCTCGATGTAGGTGCGCAGCGCCTGCGCCGGCTGGAAAATGCCGGTGTCGTCGGCGAACAGGCAGAACAGCAGGCGCACCAGCAGCACTTCGAGCGCGTGGCCGTCGTAGCCGGACGCCTTGAGCGCATCGTGCAGCCGGCCCATGCGCTCGGCGGCCTGGAGGTTGACCGGGTTCTGCGGCTTGATTGCCTGCGCTTCGTAGCCGGCGATGAAGCCGAAGTGGCGGATGTGCTTGTGCAGGTCTTTCAGCGCGAATTCGCGGGTGTCGCCGGTTTGCAGGTCGTAGAGCCGGAAGCGGGCGAAATCGCACACGACGATGTGGCGCGGCAGGTCGCGCTCCCGGATGCCGGGAAAGTAATCCAGCGCCTGATTGAAGGCGCGGTCGAGGTTTTTGCCGCGCGATTTCTGCTCGACCAGCAATACGCCGGGCCAGAACAGGTCGACGTAGCCCTGATCGCCGCCGTATTTCTTGACCGCGTGCTCGAAGCTGGCGACGCGTTTGTTGGTGATGCCGAAGATTTCGAAGAAGGCGATCCAGAACGGCTTGGCCTGGCTTGCCTCGTCGGCGGCGTCGGCCCATTCGCGCGAGAACGATAACGCCCGGGATTTGATCTCGTTCCAGGAAAGCGGCATGGGTCAGGGTGTGTAGTCGTAATCGACGATCAATGGTGCATGGTCGGAAAACCGCCGCTCCTTGTAAACGCTGGCGGACATGGCGCGCGCGGCAATGCCCGGCGTGGCGATCTGGTAGTCGATGCGCCAGCCGACGTTTTTGGCCCAGGCCTGGCCGCGGTTGCTCCACCAGGTGTAAGCCTCACCCGTGGCCTCGGGATACAGGCTGCGGTAGACGTCGACCCAGCCGAGCTCGTCGAACAGCCGTGTCATCCAGGCGCGTTCCCCGGGCAGGAAGCCGGAATTTTTCTGGTTGGATTTCCAGTTCTTGAGGTCGATTTCCTTGTGGGCGATGTTCCAGTCGCCGCAGATGACGATTTCGCGGCCCGAAGTCATGAGCTTTTCCAGGTGCGGGAAGAAAGCTTCCATGAAGCGGAATTTGGCCTGCTGGCGTTCTTCGGAACTCGATCCGGATGGCTGATACAGCGAGATGACGGCCAGGTGGCCGTAGTCGGCCTCGATGTAGCGGCCTTCGGCATCGAATTCGGCAACGCCTATGCCTTCGATGATGCGCGCGGGCGGCTGGCGGGTGTAGACGCCGACGCCGCTGTAGCCTTTTTTCTCGGCGTAGTGGAAAGCGCCGGACAGACCGTGGCAGGCGAGGAATTCGGGCCGCATGTCGGCGGCCTGGGCCTTGAGTTCCTGCACGCAGACGACGTCGGCGTGTTGCGCGGGCAGCCAGTCGAAAAAGCCCTTGCTGGCGGCGGAGCGGATGCCGTTGAGGTTGGCCGATATAATGCGCATGGCGTTTGTTTTGTTAAAGAAAAGTGTGGAAATGTCCGATTACAGAGCCGATTTTGTGGAATTTGCCGTTGCTTCGCAGGTGTTGTGCTTTGGCGAGTTCAAGACCAAGGCGGGGCGGATGAGTCCCTATTTTTTTAATGCGGGGCTGTTCAACGACGGCGACAAGCTCAAAAGGCTGGGTGAATTTTACGCGAAAGCCATCGTCGACTCGGGGATTGCCTTCGACGTGTTGTTCGGGCCGGCGTACAAGGGCATTCCGCTGGCCGCCTCAATTGCGATTGCGCTGGCGGGTATGGGCCGCAACGTGCCGTTTGCCTTCAACCGCAAGGAAGCCAAGGATCACGGCGAGGGCGGCACGGTGGTCGGCGCGGCGCTGAAAGGCCGGGTGCTGATCGTCGACGATGTGATTTCGGCCGGCACTTCGGTGCGCGAATCGGTGGAACTGATCCGCGGCGCTGGCGCCCAACCGGCAGGCGTGGTGATCGCGCTGGACCGCATGGAGCGTGGCGCGGGCGCGCAATCCGCCGTGCAGGAGGTGCGGACGCAGTATGCAATTCCGGTGGTGGCCGTCGTCACCCTGGACAACCTGGTGGAGTATCTGGAGCGTGATGCAGACCGACAAGCCGAACTTTCAGCCGTGGCGGCTTACCGTGCGACGTACGGCGTCTAGCTTACTGGTGCTTGTGCTGCTGGCTGCGGGCGCGGCGCACGCGGCGATGTACCGCTGGGTCGACAGCAATGGCCGCGTGCATTACAGCGATACGCTGCCGCCCACTTACCAGAAGAGCGGCGCGGCGGAGATGAACAAGCAGGGTACGGTCATCAAGCGCACGCAGTCCGAAGCGGAACGGCGCGCCGAGGCCGAACGGCAGGCCGAACTTGCTCGCCTGAAGGCGGAACAGGCCAGACAGGCGCAGCTCGACCGCGCGTTGACCCAGACCTATACATCCGAAGCCGAGATCGATCTTGCGCGTGACCGCGCGCTGGAACACCACCGCCTGCTGATCAAGAGCGCGCAGATTCGGGCCGAGGCGGTCAACGCCACGCTCGCCGAACTCAAAGACCGCATGGCCCGCATCGAGAAAGCCGGTCGCAAGGTGGGCCCCGGCATCGTCGAGCAGTATGAGCAGGCCGAGCGGGAAAACCTGGAGTTGAAGCGCACGATCCTCAACAACGAAGAGGCGATGGTTCGGGTGCGCGACAAATACACGGCCGACAAGCTGCGCTTCCGCGAGCTGACCGCGAACCAGCCATGAAATCCGGGTGGTGAAAGCCAGCCATTGAAAACGGGGCTTTGCGGCCCCGTTTTCAATGGCTGGACAGGTTGGTGCGGCGGCCGGGCCGGCTCGCCGGGCTCAGCCCAGCCTGGCCTTGAGCCGTTCGTTCACCTGCGCCGGGTTGGCCTTTCCCCGGGAAATCTTCATCACCTGGCCGACCAGGGCATTGAAGGCCTTTTCCTTGCCGGCGCGGAATTCCTCGACCGACTTCGGGTTGGCAGCCAGTACCTCGTCGATGATCTTTTCCAGTTCGCCGGAATCGGACATCTGTCTCAGGCCACGCGCTTCGATGATGGCGTCGACTTCGCCTTCCTGGTTCCATAAACCTTCGAACGCCTGCTTGGCGAGTTTGCCGGACAGCGTGCCGTCGTGGATACGGGCGATGAGCTGGCCCAGCTGGACGGCGCTGACCGGGCTTTGCGTGATTGTGAGTTCGGCGCGGTTGAGCGCGGCGGAGAGCTCGCCCATTACCCAGTTGGCGGCTAGTTTGCCCTGTCCGCAGGTTTTCGCCACGGCTTCGAAGTAGTCGGCGAGCGCGCGCGACCCGGTCAGCACCGAAGCGTCGTAGGCCGACACGCCGTACTGTTCGGCAAAGCGCGCCTGCATCGCCGCGGGCAGTTCGGGCAGCGTCGAACGGATCTGTTCGATCCACGCGTCGTCGAGTTTTACCGGCAACAGGTCGGGGTCGGGGAAGTAGCGGTAGTCGTGGGCCTCTTCCTTGCTGCGCATCATGCGCGTCTCGCCGGTGTCGGGGTCGAACAGCACCGTGGCCTGCTCGACGCGGCCGCCGTCTTCCAGGGTTTCGATCTGCCAGCGCACTTCGTAATCGATGGCCTGCTGCAGGAACTTGAACGAGTTGAGGTTCTTGATCTCGCGGCGGGTGCCGAATTCGGCCTGGCCGAGGGGACGCACCGATACGTTGGCGTCGACGCGGAAGCTGCCCTCCATCATGTTGCCGTCGCAGATGCCGATCCAGGTCACCAGCGTGTGCAGCGCGCGCGCATAGGCCACGGCTTCGGCGCTTGAGCGCATGTCGGGTTCGGAGACGATTTCCAGCAGCGGCGTGCCAGCGCGGTTGAGGTCGATGCCGCTCATGCCGTGGAAATCTTCATGCAGCGATTTGCCGGCGTCTTCCTCCATGTGCGCGCGGGTGAGGCGAACGGTCTTTTCCACGCCGTCCACCACGATTTTCAGGCTGCCGCCCTCGACGATGGGCCGGGCCAGCTGGCTGATCTGGTAACCCTTGGGAAGGTCTGGATAGAAGTAGTTCTTGCGGTCGAAGACGTTCACGCGGTTGAGCGAGGCGCCAATCGCCAGCCCGAACTTGATCGCGCATTCCACCGCGCCACGGTTCAACACCGGCAGCACACCGGGCAGGGCGATGTCGACGGCGCTGGCCTGCGTGTTGGGGGGGGCGCCGAAGGCGGTGCTGCTGCCGGAGAAAATCTTGGATTGGGTGGCGAGCTGGGTGTGGACTTCCAGCCCGATGACGGTTTCCCATTTCATGCTTTTTTTCTCCGAGAATTGGGTTTTTCTCTGGATGAATTAAAAGCAACGAGTTTAGGCCAGTCTATTCCACCATCTGCTTGGCAGAAGTCCTGGATAAAATTAGCAGTAAAGCGATTGACGACCTTGGCGTAGGCATTAGCAAATTCGTCATTCCTGATTTTCGCTTCGTGACCCAGTGGTTCGATGATTTCACGATACATGTTTTCATCGCCTGAAATCAGTTCCCAGAATGACTGACCACAGAGTTTCATGTACTCACCTTTTTCTGGATTTCTGTCTCGACCATAACAGCATCCGTTGACGGCAATCAAAAGTTTTTTCTGGCCATAAATCCGTTTGGCCTGCTTGAAATGATCGAGCATTTTTTTAATCTGACTAGAGTTCCCCCAATTTGGCCCAGATTTAATCGAGACGATATAACGCGCACCTTCACGATCAAATTCTAGATCGATCCCCTCTGTCGTTGATTTTTTGCCATCGTAGGCAAGTGAACAGACATGAATAGCAAGTAATTCGAGAAAATCACCAAAAATCGTTTCTTCTTGAGATGATAAACGGGCGTCAAGCAGTTGCTTTACGAGGTTTGGTGCTGTTTCGAGGTGTTTTGCCTTGAATAGGTAGGGATTTTTCCGGGCCAACAGTGTCGTGAGCTTCAGTCCTTCCAGACTTTGCAGCCTTTTTTCGTGAAATTGTGGGATGTTTAGTTTGATGAAAGCCGTCAGTTTTGCTTTGGTTGGTTTGCCCATAAGGTTTTTGTTCCTGTAATAACACCATTTGAGTACCCGTCGCTCGACGCGACATTTCACAATACTCTTCCAGCTTGTCGATACCAATTGCATTTCTGCCAAGCAGCTGGGCAGCCTTGAGCGTGGTTCCCGAGCCAACGAACGGATCCAAAACAGTGTCGCCCACATCTGTGAAAAGCTTGATGAACCATTCGGGCAGACTTTGAGGGAAAGCAGCGCTGTGATTCTTGTTTCCGCATTCTGTGGCGAGGTGCAGCACATTGGTCGGGAAAGCCATTGGACGGTCAAGCCAGTTGGCGATGTTTTTGCCAAAACCGCTGCCGACCTGGGAGTCGAAACGCACCGTGTCGTTTTTGCCGAGTGATTTAAGGCGGGCATCTGCCCAGTCGCCCATCGGAACCATGACGGCTTCCTGGTTCATTTTGAATTTTCTTGCCTTGGTGAAATGCAAACAGCGTTCCCAAGAATCCCTGAAGCGGTTTGGCCATTTTCCGGGATAGCAATTGCGTTTGTGCCAGATGTACTCCTCGGTCCATAACCATCCCTGTTTACGCAGCGCAAGGATTAGCTCGATCACATAAGTATGACGTTCGCCATTTTCTGCCTTTTCTTTGATATTCAATACGAACGACCCTGTAGGTTTCAGTACGCGTAGAAATTCGACCGACCGTTCGAGAAACCAGTCGACATACTTTTCAGGCGGAATCCCACCATAGGTTTTTTTGCGGCGATCCGCATAGGGTGGAGAAGTTACGATCAGATCGATACTGGCATCGTCAAAGGATTTCAGTACCGTTCCGCAATCTCCCTGTATGACATCAATAGTGGGCATGGGGTGGTTGCTAAAGTGTGGGCATCCGGGTGTGCCAGTCGGTGGCACGCTGGTATTGGTGCGCGACCCTGAGCATGGTCGCTTCGGAAAAATAATTGCCGACGAGTTGCAGGCCGATGGGCAGATTATGCGAGTCGAAGCCGCACGGCAGGCTCATGCCGGGCAGCCCCGCGAGGTTGGCGGGGATGGTGTAGAGGTCGTTCAGATACATTTTCACCGGGTCGCCGGATTTTTCGCCCAGCCTGAACGCGGTGCCCGGCGTGGTGGGGCCGAGGATGAGGTCGCAGACCTTGAAGGCCTGGGCGAAATCGTCGGCGATGAGGCGGCGGATTTTCTGCGCCTGCAGGTAGTAGGCATCGTAATAGCCGTGCGAGAGCACGTAGGCGCCGATGAGGATGCGGCGCTTGACCTCGGCGCCGAAACCCTGGGCACGGGTCTTGGCGTACATGTCGTTGAGGTCGGTGTATTCCGGGGCGCGGTAGCCGTAGCGCACGCCGTCGAAGCGCGACAGGTTGGACGAGGCTTCGGCCGGCGCAAGCACGTAGTACACCGGGATCGCGAGTCCGGCGTTGGCGAGCGAGACTTCGACCGCTGCCGCGCCGAGCTTTCGAAGGTCGCTGACGGCAGCCTCGACGGCACGTGCAACGTCGCTGTTGAGGCCGTCGGCGAAGAATTCCCGCGGCAGGCCCACGCGCAGCCCGGCGAGCGGTTTATCGAGGTCGCGCGTGTAGTCTTCCTTGCTGCGTTCCAGGCTGGTCGAGTCGTTGGGGTCGAAGCCGGTCATGACGTTGAGCAGCAGGGCGCAGTCTTCGGCCGATTTCGCCATTGGCCCCGCCTGGTCGAGGCTGGAGGCAAAGGCAATCATGCCGTAGCGCGATACCAGACCATAGGTGGGCTTGAGGCCGGTGATGCCGGTAAACGCCGCCGGCTGGCGGATCGAGCCGCCGGTGTCGGTGCCGGTGGCGGCAGGGGCCATGCGCGCGGCGATTGCCGCTGCCGCGCCGCCGGAAGAGCCGCCGGGGACGCGGGCGGGGTCCCAGGGGTTTTTTACCGGGCCGAAGTACGAGGTTTCGTTGGACGAGCCCATGGCGAATTCGTCCATGTTGGTCTTGCCGAGGCTGGGCATGCCGGCGGCCTTGAAGCGCTGGATGACATGGGCGTCGTAGGGCGCGACGAAGTTGGCGAGCATCTTCGAGCCGCAGGTGGTGAGCCAGCCTTCGGCACAGAAAATATCCTTGTGCGCGACCGGCACGCCGGTGAGCGGGACGGCGCGGCCCGCTGCGATCAGCGCGTCGGCGGCGGCGGCTTCGGCAAGGCTTTTTTCGGCATCGACCGTGACAAAGGCGTTGATCGCGGAGTTCAGCGTGCCGATGCGGTCGAGGAAATGCTGCGTGAGTTCGCGGCTGGAAACGGATTTGGCGCTCAGCTGCGCGGCCAGGGCGGCGAGGGAAGCGTCGGTGAGGCTCATTCGATGACCCGCGGCACAAGATAAAGGCCGTTTTCCACGGCGGGCGCGATGGCCTGGAAGGCGGCGCGGCGGTCGCTTTCGGTCACGACGTCTTCGCGCAGGCGCTGGTAGACCTCCTGCGCGTGCGCCATCGGTTCGACGCCGGCGGTGTCCACCGCCTGCATGGCGGCGATCAGTTCAAAAATGTCGTTGAGCTGGCCTTGCGTGGCGGCGGCCTCGCCGTCGTCGATTTCGATGCGTGCAAGCTTGGCAATGCGCTTGACGTCGTCCTGGGAGAGGGACATGGATGCACCCGGTGGCTTACGAACAAGAAGCCCGTTAGGGTATCATGGCCCCCTTGTTTTTTCTGCCATTTCGCCCGTCTGCGCGGGCGTCGCCGCCGCCATGTTCAAGTTTCTTACCAGCTATTTCTCAACCGATCTCGCCATCGATCTGGGCACTGCCAACACGCTCATCTATGTGCGCGACCGGGGCATCGTGCTGGACGAACCCTCGGTGGTGTCGATTCGCACCGACGTCCATGGCGGGGGCAAGCGCACGGTGCAGGCGGTGGGGGCCGAGGCCAAGCAGATGCTCGGTCGCACGCCGGGCAATTTGCAGGCAATCCGGCCGATGAAGGACGGCGTGATCGCCGACTTCACCGTCACCGAGCAGATGCTCAAGTATTTCATCAAGAAAGTGCACGACACCCGCATGTTCCGTCCGAGCCCGCGCATCATCATCTGCGTGCCCTGCGGTTCGACCCAGGTGGAGCGCCGCGCCATTCGGGAATCGGCCATCGGCGCCGGCGCGCGCCAGGTGTATCTGATCGAGGAACCGATGGCGGCGGCGATTGGCGCCGGCATGCCGGTGGCCGACGCGACCGG
>JAIWOL010000050.1 GCA_020216925.1 Thiobacillus sp.
ACTGCGCTGACCGCGCTGTTGGACGATCCCGAGACCGACATCGAGACGCTGATCAACATCGTCAAGGCGCCGGACTTTCCGACCGCCGGCATCATCTATGGGCTTTCCGGCGTGCGCGACGGCTACCGCACCGGCCGCGGCCGCGTGGTGATGCGCGCCACCTGCCACGTCGAAGACCTCGACAAGGCGGGCGGCAAGCAGGCCATCATCATCGACGAGCTGCCCTATCAGGTGAACAAGGCCAATCTGCTCATCAAGATCGGCGAGCTGGTGCGCGACAAGCAGATCGACGGCATCGCCGACCTCAGGGACGAATCCGACAAGTCGGGCATGCGCGTCTACATCGAGCTGAAACGCGGCGAGAACGCCGACGTGATCCTGAACAATCTGTACAAGCAGACGCAGATGCAGGACACCTTCGGCATGAACATGGTGGCGCTGATCGACGGGCAGCCGCGCCTGCTCAATCTGAAGGAGATGCTCGACGCCTTCCTGCGCCACCGCCGCGAAGTCGTCACCCGCCGCACCGTGTTCGACCTCAGAAAAGCGCGCGAACGCGGCCACATCCTCGAAGGCCTGGCGGTCGCGCTGGCCAACGTCGACGAGATCGTCGAGCTGATCAAGTCCTCGGAAACGCCGGTCATCGCCAGGGAACGCCTGCTCGGCCGCGCCTGGAAATCGGCCATGGTCGAGGAAATGCTGGCGCGCATCGACCCGGAGTACTCGCGCCCGGTCAACATCGGCCCCGAGTTCGGCCTGCACGCCGACGGCTACCACCTGTCCGAGGTCCAGGCGCAGCGCATTCTCGAAATGCAGCTGCAGCGCCTGACCAACCTGGAATCCGACAAGATCATCGGCGAGTACAAGGAGATCATGGCGAAGATCGCCGACCTGCTCGACATTCTCGCCAACCCGTCGCGCATCACCCGGATCATCCGCGACGAACTCAAGGAAATCCAGGAGCAGTTCGGCGATGCGCGCCGCTCGATCATCGTCGAGAACGCGCAGGACATGTCGATGGAAGACCTGATCAAGCCGGAGGAGATGGTCGTGACGCTGTCGCACGGCGGCTACATGAAGTCGCAGCCGCTGGATGATTACCGGGCGCAGAAGCGCGGCGGACGCGGCAAGCAGGCGGCGGGCACCAAGGACGAAGACTTTATCGAGAAGATGTTCATCGCCAACACGCACGATTACATCCTCTGCTTCTCCAACCGCGGGCGGCTGTACTGGCTCAAGGTCTACAACGTCCCGCAGGGCGGCCGTACGGCGCGCGGCAAGCCCATCGTCAATCTCTTGCCGCTGGAAGACGGCGAGAAGATCAACGCGCTCCTGCCGGTGAAAAACTTCGACGACGAGCACTACGTGTTCATGGCGACGGCCAATGGCATCGTCAAGAAAACGCCGCTGTCCGAATTCTCGCGGCCGCGCACCGCCGGCATCATCGCCGTGGGCCTGGACGACGGCGATTTCCTCATCGGCGCTTCGATCACCGACGGTCGTCACGACGTGATGCTGTTCTCCGATTCCGGCAAGGCGGTGCGCTTCGACGAAAACGACGTGCGCCCGATGGGCCGCACCGCGCGCGGCGTCATCGGCATGAAGCTCGCCCGTGGGGCCAAGCTGATCTCGCTCCTGGTCGCCGAGGACGAAAACGACTATGTGCTGACCGCCACCGAGAATGGCTACGGCAAGCGCACCCCGATCGCCGAATACACCCGCCACGCGCGCGCCACGCAAGGCATGATCGCGATCCAGACCAGCGAGCGCAACGGCCGTGTGGTCGCCGCCACGCTGGTGAAGGACGACGACGAGATCATGCTCATCACCACCGGCGGCGTGCTGATCCGCACGCGCGTGAAGGAAATCCGCGCCATGAGCCGCGCCACCCAGGGCGTGACGCTGATCAACCTCGACAAGGGCGAGAAACTGATCAGCCTGGAGAAAGTGGCGGAGAACGAGAACGACAGCGAATAAGGGAGATAGACAGCATGACGATCTACAACTTCAGCGCCGGCCCCGCCGTGCTGCCCCGCGATGTGCTGCTGCAGGTGCAGGCCGAACTGGTCGACTGGCACGGCAGCGGCATGTCGGTGATGGAAATGAGCCATCGCGGCCGCGAATTCATGGGCATCGCCGCCGAGGCCGAGGCCGACCTGCGCGAGCTGATGGGCATTCCGGCCAATTACAAGGTGCTGTTTTTGCAGGGCGGGGCGTCGAGCCAGTTCGCGATGGTTCCGATGAATCTCCTGCGCGGCAAGGCCTCTGCCGATTACCTGAACACCGGCGAGTGGTCGAAAAAAGCCATCAAGGAAGCCAAGAAATTCGGCGCGGTGAACGTCGTCGCCTCCAGCGAAGACAGGAATTTCAGCTATGCCCCGGCGTTTTCGGCCTGGCAGCGCGACCCGGACGCGGCTTACCTGCACTACACGCCCAACGAGACCATCGGCGGCGTCGAAATCTTCGATATCCCCGACACGGGCGCGACGCCGCTGGTCGCCGACATGTCGTCGACCATCCTCTCGCGCCCGATGGACGTCTCCAAATTCGGCCTCATCTACGCCGGCGCGCAGAAGAACATCGGCCCGGCCGGGCTCACCATCGTCATCGTGCGCGAAGATCTGATCGGCGAGACCCTCCCGGGCACGCCGACCATGTTTGACTACAAGATCCACGCCGACAACGAGTCGATGTACAACACGCCGCCCACCTTCGCGATGTACACGGCGGGGCTGGTGTTCAAGTGGCTGAAGGCGCGCGGTGGCCTGGCAGCAATGGAAAAGATCAACCGCGAGAAGGCTGCGCTGCTTTATGACTATCTCGACGCGACCGATTTCTATAATTCGCCGGTGGCGAGGGAAAACCGCTCGCTAATGAACGTGCCGTTCACGCTCAAGGACGCGGCGCTCGACGAAGCCTTCCTCAAGCTCGCCAAGGAACGCGGCCTGCTGCAGCTGAAGGGACACCGCTCGGTCGGCGGCATGCGCGCGTCGATCTACAACGCCATGCCGGTCGAGGGCGTGCGCGCGCTGGTCGACATGATGCGCGACTTCGAGAAAAGCCATGGCTGATGCGCGCAAGATCCTCACGCTCAACGCCATTTCCGCGCGGGGCCTCGCGCGCCTGCCCGAGCATTACACCGTCGGCGGCGACATTGCCGACCCCGACGGCATCCTGGTGCGCTCGGCCAACATGCATGACATGGACATTCCGGCGAGCGTCAAGGCCATCGCCCGTGCCGGCGCCGGCACCAACAACATCCCGGTGAAGAAACTATCCGAGCGCGGCGTGCCGGTGTTCAACGCGCCGGGGGCGAATGCCAACGCGGTGAAGGAACTGGTGATTGCCGGCATGCTCATGGGCGCGCGCAACATCGTACCCGCGATCAAGTTCGTCGAGGCGCTCTCCGGTACCGACGAGGAAATGCACAAGGCGACCGAGGCCGGCAAGAAGGCCTTCGCCGGCAGCGAACTGCCGGGCCGCACCCTCGGCGTGATCGGCCTTGGGGCAATCGGCTCCTACGTGGCCGAAGCGGCGATCAAGCTCGGCATGCACGTCGTCGGCTTCGACCCCGCGATCACGGTGGACGCGGCCTGGCGCCTGCCGTCGCAGGTGAAGCGTGCGGAAAACGCCGAGGACGTGCTGCGCATGGCCGACTTCGTCACCCTGCACGTGCCGCTCGTCGACGCCACGCGCAACCTGGTCAACGCGCAGCGCATCGCGGTGATGCGCCCCAGCGCAGTGCTGCTGAATTTTGCGCGCGAAGGCGTGGTCGACAATGCGGCGGTGGTCGAGGCGCTCGATGCAGGCAAGCTGCACGCCTACATCTGCGACTTCCCCGCCAATGCCTTGAAGGGCCACGCCAGGGTCGTTGCGCTGCCGCACCTGGGCGCCAGCACCGAAGAGGCCGAGGAGAACTGCGCGGTGATGGTGGCCGAACAGCTCGCCGATTACCTGGAAAACGGCAACATCCTCAATTCGGTGAATTTCCCCAACGTCGCCATGGCGCGCGAATCCAACTTCCGGCTCGGCATTGCCAACGCCAACGTGCCGAACATGGTGGGGCAGATCTCGGCCGTGCTGGCCGCCGCCGGACTCAACATCCACAACATGGTGAACAAGTCCAAGGGGGACATGGCTTACACGCTGGTCGACGTGGACAGCGCCGTGCCGGAGGCGATAGTTGCGCAACTTGCGGCGATTGCGGGCGTACTCGCCGTTCGTTATCTGCCGGCATGATGCACGACGATACCCCCGGCGCTGCGGGCGCGCCCGGCGAACTGGGCGCGCTGCGGGCGCGTATCGATGCCATTGACGACGCGCTGCTCCGCCTGCTGTCGGAACGCGCCGGCATCGCGCAGGAAGTGGGGCGCGCCAAAAAAGGCGAGAAGATCTATCGCCCGGAGCGCGAGGCCCAGATCGTGCGCCGGCTGCGCGATGCCAACCCGGGGCCGTTGTCGGGCGACACGGTGGAGCGGTTGATCCGCGAGGTGATGTCGGCCTGCCGTGCGCTGGAGGAAGTCACCCGCGTGGCCTATCTGGGGCCGGCGGGCACGTTCAGCCAGCAAGCCGTGGGCAAGCATTTTGGCCAGGATGTCGAGGCGGTCGCCGAGGCCGACATCGACGCCTGTTTCCACGCGGTCGAAGCGGGCCGCGCGGATTTTGCCGTGGTGCCGGTGGAAAATTCGACCGAGGGTGCGGTCGGCCGCACGCTCGATCTCATCGTCGCCAGCCCGCTGCGCATCTGCGGCGAAGTCATCCTGCCCATCCAGCAGACGCTGATGCGCAAGACCGCGCAGCGCGAGGGTATTGCGCGTGTCTATGGCCATGCGCAGTCGCTCGCCCAGTGTCAGCAGTGGCTGGCGCAACACCTGCCCCACGCGGAACGTGTGGCGGTGGTGAGCAATGCCGAAGGGGCGCGCCGGGCCGCAGGGGAAACCGATTCAGCGACCCTGGGGGCAGAAGCCGCTGCTGCCCTGTATGGCCTGGCGGTGGTGGAGCGTGCTGTTCAGGACGAATCCGGCAACACCACACGTTTTCTGGTGCTGGCCCGAACCGATGCGCCACCTTCCGGCCGCGACAGGACATCCCTTGTCATGGGCGCGAAGAACCAGCCGGGGGCGGTGGTGAGGCTGTTGCAGCCTCTGGCCGATGCCGGCATTTCCATGAGCCGGCTCGAATCGCGCCCGGCGCGGGGCGACAGCACCGGTGCCGGATGGGCCTATCTCTTTTTTGTGGTCTGCGATGGCCATCGCCAGGACGCCCAGCTGGCAGCCGCGCTGGCTGAAATCGAATCGCGCGCGGCCTTCCTCAAGATTCTCGGCTCCTACCCTGCTGCTTACTCATGAACTGCTGTGACCTGATTCCGCACTGGGTGCGCGACATCGCGCCTTACCAGCCCGGCAAACCCATTTCCGAACTGGCGCGCGAACTGGGGCTGGATGAAGCAGGCATCGTCAAGCTCGCCTCGAACGAAAACCCGCTCGGGCCCAGTCCGCGCGCACTGGCGGCGGCGCAGGATGCGCTTGCAGGCGTGGCGCTGTACCCCGACGGGTCCGGCTTTGCGCTGAAAGCCAGGCTTGCGGCCAAGTTCGGCCTCGCATCCGACCAGATCGTGCTGGGCAACGGCTCGAACGACGTGCTGGACATGGTGGCGCGCGCCTTTTTGGCCCCGGGCGATTCGGCGGTGTTTTCGCAGCATGCCTTTGCCGTCTACCCGATTGCCACGCAGAGCGTCGGTGCCACCGGTGTGCCGGCCGCAGCGCGGGCCTACGGCCATGACCTCGAGGCGATGCATGCCGCCATCCGCGAGGACACGCGCGTGGTGTGGATCGCCAACCCCAACAACCCCACCGGCACCTTCCTGCCGTGGGCGGACATCGAGGCTTTTCTGAGCGCCGTGCCGGACGAGGTGGTGGTGGTGCTCGACGAGGCCTACGGCGAATACCTGCCCACCGACGACCGTGCCGACACCCTGGCGTGGATCGGGCGTTTCCCGAATCTGGTCATCACGCGCACCTTCTCCAAGGCCTATGGACTGGCGGGCCTGCGCGTGGGATACGGCATCGCCCACCCGGACATCATCGATCTGCTGAACCGGGTGCGCCATCCTTTCAACGTCAACGCGCCCGCGCTGGCGGCGGCCGAAGCCGCGCTCGACGACGTCGAGTTCCTGTTGCGCAGCTATGCGCTCAACAGCGCCGGCATGGCGCAGCTCGTTGCCGGCCTCAAGGACATGGACGTCGAGACGGTGCCCTCCAAGGGAAATTTCCTGCTGGCGAAAGTGGGCGACGCCGCGCGCATCAACCAGGCGCTGCTGCAGCAGGGTGTGATCGTGCGTCCGGTTGCCAATTACGGCCTGCCGGAATTCCTGCGTGTGTCGGTTGGGCTGGCTGGCCAGAATGCACGTTTTCTCGAAGCGTTGAAGACGTGTCTGTAATAGTCGAAAAACTGGCGCTGGTCGGCACCGGCCTTATCGGAGGCTCGTTCGCGCTGGCGCTGAAGCAGGCCGGCGCCGCAGGCGAAGTGCTCGGCGTCGGCCGCGATCCGGCGCGCCTTGCCGAAGCGCAGGCACGCGGCCTGATCGACCGCGCGGCGGCGTGGCATGAAGCGGGGCAGGCCGACTGCATCCTGCTTGCGCTGCCCGTCGGCGAAACCGGCACCGTGTTGCGCCAGCTGGCGCCACATCTCAAACCCGGCGCCATCGTTACCGATGCGGGCAGCACCAAGGCCAATGTCGTTGCGGCCGCCCACGCCGCGCTGGGCGCGCGCGCGGCCGACTTTGTGCCCGGCCATCCCATCGCGGGCTCGGAGCAGAGCGGACCCGCTGCCGCCCGTGCCGATCTTTTTCTCGGCAAACGCGTGGTGCTGACGCCGCAACCGGCAACCCGTGCGGGTGCCGTCGCCGTCGTGCGCGCGTTGTGGGAAGCCGCAGGCGCGCAGGTCGAGACACTCGATGCGGCGCAGCACGACCGTATTTTTGCGGCGGTGAGCCATCTGCCGCACTTGGCGGCATTCGCACTGGTCGACGAACTGGCGCTGCGCCCGGACAACGAGACGTTTTTCCGCTTTGCCGCCAGCGGTTTCCGCGATTTCACGCGAATCGCGGGTTCGTCGCCGGAGATGTGGCGCGACATTTCGCTGGCCAACCGCGAGGCCTTGCTGGCCGAGCTCGACGCCTACACGGCAGCGCTGCAAACGCTGCGCACGGCCCTGTCGGCGGGCGATGCCGATGCCTTGTCGACGATTTTTTCCCGCGCGCGCCAGGCGCGTGAAGACTGGATGAAAAAGCAGGACGCCTGATGGAACACACCCGAGCCGAATTTATTGATCTTCCGGCCGCAGGCCATGCGCAGGGCACGGTGACGCTTCCCGGCTCCAAAAGCATTTCCAACCGCGTGCTGCTGCTCGCAGCGTTGGCAGGCGGCACGACGCAGGTGCGCGCGCTGCTCGATTCGGACGACACCCGCGTGATGCTCGACGCGCTGCGCACGCTCGGTGTCGGCGTGACGCGCCACGCCGGCACCGACGACTACGCGATCGCCGGCGCCGGCGGCGCGTTTCCGGTCAAGGCGGCCGAACTCTTCCTCGGCAACGCGGGCACGGCGTTCCGCTCGCTCACCGCCGCGTGCGCGCTCGCGGGGGGCGAATATGTGTTGAAAGGCGTGGCGCGGATGCACGAGCGGCCCATCGGCGATCTGGTCGACGCGTTGCGCCTGCTCGGCGCGAAGATCGATTATCTCGGCGAAACCGGCTATCCGCCGCTGGCGATTCACCCCGGCCACTACACCGGCGGGGTCACGACAGTGCGCGGCAACGTGTCGAGCCAGTATTTGACCGGCCTCTTGATGGCGTTGCCCCTATTGGGCAGAACCACGCAGATTCAAATCGAGGGCGAGCTGATTTCCAAGCCCTACATCGGCATCACGCTGGCGATGCTGCGCCGCTTCGGCATCGACATCAAACAGGACGGCTGGACGTCGTTCACCGTGGACGCGGGCGCGCGTTACGCCAGTCCCGGCGAAATCTGGGTCGAGGGCGACGCCTCGTCGGCCTCGTATTTCATCGCGGCGGGCGCGATCGGCGGCGGCCCGGTGACGGTGATCGGCGCAGGCTCCGAGTCGGTGCAGGGCGATGTGTTGTTCGCCGACGCCATGGCGCAAATGGGCGCGGTGATCGAGAAAACCGCGAACCGCATCACCGCGCGCGCGCCGGCCTCGGGCAGCTTGCGCGGCATCAGCATCGACTGCAACCCCATCCCCGACGCGGCGATGACGCTCGCCGTCGCCGCGCTGTTCGCCGACGGTCCGACCACGCTCACCAATATCGCGTCGTGGCGGGTCAAGGAAACCGACCGGATACACGCCATGGCGACCGAGCTGCGCAAGGTCGGCGCCACGGTGGAAGAGGGCGCGGATTTCATCCGCATCACGCCGCCTACCACGCTCATCCCCAACGCCGTCATCGACACCTACGACGACCACCGCATGGCGATGTGTCTGTCGCTGGTGTCACTGGGCGGCGTGCCGATCCGCATCAACGACCCGGCGTGCGTGAACAAGACTTTTCCTCATTATTTCAAGACGTTTGCCGGGGTGGTGCAATGAGCCGGGTGCCGGTTCTCACCATCGACGGCCCCTCCGCCTCCGGCAAGGGCACGGTTGCCGAGCGCGTTGCGCGCGCGCTGGGATTCCACTATCTCGACAGTGGCGCGCTCTACCGGCTGACCGCGCTGGCTGCGATGCAGGCAGGCGTGGCCTTGGACGACGAGGCGGGGGTGGCGGCCCGGGCGGCCGAACTGCCGGCGAGATTCCATGAAGGCCGGGTATGGCTGGCCGACGCAGACGTGACCGATGCCATACGCGCCGAAGCGGTCGGCGAGGGCGCTTCCAGGGTTGCCGCCCTGCCTGCCGTGCGTGCTGCTCTGCTGGAACGCCAGCGTGCCTACCGCCAGCCCCCGGGGTTGGTGGCGGACGGGCGCGACATGGGAACCGTGATCTTTCCGGACGCGGCGACCAAGGTCTTTCTCACCGCCAGTGCGCAGGCGCGCGCCGAAAGACGCTATAAGCAGTTGATCGAAAAGGGGAACTCTGCTAGTCTGCGGGCCCTTGTTGCGGATATGCAGGCCCGCGACGCGCGCGACACCGCGCGCGCCGTCGCACCCTTGAGGCCCGCGCCGGATGCGCTGTTGCTCGACACCACCCACATGGGGATCGAAGCGGCGGTACAGGCGGTTCTGGACCATCACCGCACGCAACAGGGAAATTGAGTGCCAGTCCCGCGCCCGTGGGCTGGCGATGTGCAACCCACCCCGTCCTCACCGACGGACAAGAAGGTTTTTTAATGTCTACTGCTACCGCCACTTCCGCCCCCGCTTCCTCGGAAAGCTTTGCCGCCCTGTTCGAGGAGTCGCTCTCGCACCAGGAAATGCGCCAGGGCGAAGTCATCACCGCCGAAATCGTCGCCATCGACAACAACTTCGTGACGGTGAACGCCGGCCTCAAGTCCGAGAGCCTGATCCCCATCGAGGAATTCAAGAATGACCAGGGCGAAATCGAAGCCAAGGTCGGCGATTTTGTGGCCGTGGCCATCGAATCCATCGAAGACGGCTTCGGCGCCACCAAGCTCTCGCGCGAGCGCGCCAAGAAACTGGCCGCGTGGCTGGATCTCGAGGCTGCCATGAACGAAGGCCGCATCGTCAGCGGCATGGTGCAGGGCAAGGTCAAGGGCGGTCTGACCGTTCTGGTGTCCGGCCTGCGCGCCTTCCTGCCGGGTTCGCTGGTCGACATGCGTCCGGTCAAGGACACCACGCCCTACGAATACAAGGAAATGGAATTCAAGGTCATCAAGCTCGACCGCAAGCGCAACAACGTCGTCGTGTCGCGCCGCGC
>JAIWOL010000103.1 GCA_020216925.1 Thiobacillus sp.
GTGGCGCGGCAAGGATGAATTGCAGTCGCTGCACGTGCGTTTTACCGAATGCGACAAGAACTCCGGGGTGCAGCCGTTGCAAATCGGCAGCCAGAGCTACACCGATATCGAGGTGTATCTGTCGGCGCTTTCAAACGGCTACCCGATGCAGTCGCCGAGCATGCGTGACTGAGTCTCTCCTCGAAACTGCGCAGTCAGAGGTCATGCCGTCCTCGCGCAGGATCGACTTGCCGCCTGCGGGCGGCTTTTTTACATTTTCTGACGGGGCAACTGCCAGCGGGCAGCGGCGGCTTCGTCGCTTGCGCGCGCCTCGACCCAGCGTTCACCCTCGGGGGTTTCCTCTTTTTTCCAGAACGGCGCGCGCGTCTTCAGCGCATCCATGATGTACTCACAGGCGGCGAAAGCCTCGCCGCGGTGTCGGCTGGCAACCAGGACCAGCACGATGGGATCGCCCGGCAGCAGACGGCCGATACGATGGACGATGGTGGCGTCGATGAACGGCCAGCGCGCCGCTGCTTCATCGGCCAGCGCAGCAATCGCTTTCTCGGTCATGCCCGGATAGTGCTCCAGCGTCATCGCGCTCACGTCGCTGCCATCGTTGACGCCCCGGGCGTAACCGATGAAGCTCGCCACCGCGCCGACGTCGAGCCGGCCGGCGCAGAGCGTCCCGATTTCGGCGTTTACATCGAAACATTCGCGCTGCACGGCAATTTTCATCTCAGCCTCCGGTCACCGGGGGAAAGATCGCCACTTCGGCAGCGTCTGCCAGCGGCGTATCGAAGGTCGCCAGATGCTGATTCACCGCCACGCGAAAGCTGCGCCCCGGCGCGAGTTCTTCGGCCCAGACGCCACCGCGCGCGCGCAGCAGATCGAGCAGACTGGCGACGCTGCCGCCTGCGAAGGCCAGCGTTTCCTCGCCCATGCCAAAGCGTTCGCGCAGGCGCGCAAAATACAGCAGGCGCAGCGTCATCCCAGCACCCCGGCAAAGGGAATGAAGCGCACCCAGTCGCCCGCTGCAATGGTCTGGCCAATGTCCAGGTCGATAAAGCCGTCGCCCCAGGCGCACGAAGTGAGCACGCCCGAGCTTTGATTGGGATAAATGATGAGCGCACCGTCCTCGCCGATGCGCGCACGCAGAAACTCGCGGCGGTCGCCGGGTTTTGTCCAGGCCGAGGCGCAGCGCATGGGATACGCCCGGTACAGCACGTCGGTCGCGCCCATGCGGCGCAGCAGAAAAGGCCGCACGAACAGACAGAAGGTGGAAAACACCGCCGCCGGATTGCCCGGCAGGCCGATGAAATCGGCTTCGCCCACGCGGCCGTAGACGATGGGCTTGCCCGGCTTCATCGCCACCTTCCACATTTCGATGCGACCGAGTTTTTCCACCGCAGCCTTCACGCAGTCGGCCTCGCCGACTGATACCCCGCCGCTGGTAATGACCACGTCGGCCTCGCGCGCCGCGCGCGTCAACGCGTCCTCGGTGGCCGCCGCCGTATCCGCCACGATGCCGAGGTCGATCAGTTCGCAGCCCAGCCCCTGGAGCAGGCCCGTCAGGGTATAGCGGTTGGAGTTGTAGATCTGCCCCGGGCCAAGCGGCGTGCCGGGTGTCGCCAGTTCGTCTCCGGTAAAGAAACAGGCCACTTTCAGGCGGCGCAACACGCTCAGCTCGCCCAGCCCCACCGAGGCAACCAGCCCCATTTCGGCCGCGCCGATGCGCGTGCCGGCGGCCAGGATTGCCGCGCCGGCGCGAATGTCCTCCCCCGCCAGACGGATGTTTTCGCCCACGACCGGACGTTTGTTGATCACGACCGCATCGCCGTCCGCGGCGCACATTTCCTGCATCAGCACGGCGTCGGCGCCGGGCGGCACCGGCGCGCCGGTGAAGATGCGCGCTGCCGTGCCGGCTGCCAGCGTCTCGCCCACGGCGCCGGCCTGGATGCGCTGCGACAGCGGCAGACGCGTGCCAGCCGCGGGCACGTCTGCCACCCGCACGGCGTAGCCGTCCATGGCGCTGTTGTCCAGCGGCGGCACGGTGATCGCCGACACCACCGGATCAGCCAGCACGCGTCCCAGCGCCTCGGTCACGGCGACGGTTTCGGTGGGCTGCAGCGTACGCGCACGTTCGAGCAGGGCATCAAGCAGTTGGGAGGCAGTCAGCATGATTCAAAATAAAATCAACAAGTTGTGGAATATCGTTCAGGTCGATACGCAGCATATTTCCCGGCGGATCGGCATCGGCGGCCACCGCCCGCACGCAGGGATCGTGCGGATAGAGCCAGGGCTTGCCGGTGACAGCGCGATGCACCTCCAGCTTGGCGATGGGCGATCGTTTCCAGCCCTCAACCAGCACCAGATCGCAGGGCGGCAGACGCGCCAGCAAGTCGGCCAGCGTGGGCTGCCCCGCCCGGTGTTCGAGCAGCAGCGCACTGCGCGCGTCCGACACCAGCAACACCGCCGCCGCACCGGCCTCGCGCGCCCGCCAGCTGTCCTTGCCCGGCTGGTCGAGATCGACGGCGTGGTGCGTGTGCTTCAGCACCGCCACCGCCAGGCCCCGTTCGCGCAACCCGGGCAGCACGCGTTCGATCAACGTAGTCTTGCCGCTGCCGCTGAAACCGGCAATGCCAAATACTTTCATGGAGGACTGCCGGGCCGGGCTGCTAGAATAGGGGTGTATTTTTTCATATATAGCCTGCACATTCCAGCCCGACATGACCCCGTCCCGCCTCATCGACCGCTTCGGGCGGCGCATCGAGTATGTGCGCCTTTCGGTGACCGACCGCTGCGACCTGCGTTGCAGCTACTGCATGCCGGATGGATTCACGGGCTTCGAGGAGCCGGCGCACTGGCTGGATTTCGATGAGATCGAGCGTCTCATCGCAGCCTTTGTGCGCCTGGGTGTGGGCCATGTCCGCCTCACCGGCGGCGAACCGCTGCTGCGACGCGGCATCGCCGGGCTCGCCGGCCGTCTGGCCGCCCTGCCCGGCCTCGACGACTTGTCGCTGTCCACCAACGCCACCCAGCTCGAACGCCACGCCCACGCCCTCAAGGCGGCGGGCGTCACGCGGCTGAACGTAAGTCTCGATTCGCTGCAACAGGCGCGGGTGGAAAAAATCAACGGCCGCGACGTACTGGCCCGCGTCATGCGCGGACTCGACGCAGCCCGCAGCGCCGGTTTTGCGCCGATCAAACTCAACATGGTGGCGATGGCCGGCGAAAACGACGACGAAATCGACGCCATGGTGGCTTTCTGCATGGAACGCGGCTTTGTGCTGCGCCTGATCGAGGCCATGCCTATCGGCGACACTGGCCGCAATGCGCACTACCTCGACCTGCAACCCGTGCGGGCGCGGCTGGAAAAACAGTTCGGCCTGGTCGAAACCACCCAGCCCGGCGCCGGCCCCGCGCGCTACCTCGGCACGCCGGATGGCCGGTTCAATGTCGGGTTCATTACCCCGCTGTCGCAGCATTTCTGCGAAACCTGCAACCGCGTGCGCATCAGCGTCGACGGCACCGCCTACATGTGTCTGGGGCAGGACGAAAAATTCGAGTTCCGCCCCCTGCTGCGCAGCGGCGCCAGCGACGCCGATCTCGAAGCCGCGATCCGCGGCGCCATCGAGCTCAAGCCCGAACGCCACGAATTCCGCGAAGCCCCCGGCAAGATTCTGCGCTTCATGTCGATGACCGGCGGCTGAGCCGCTCCCTGCACACAGGTAAAATCCGGCTGGTTGAACGATTTCCGCGTGCCCGCCTCTCATCCACGGTTTCACACATCTCGCTCCCCATGCCACCCGTCCATCCCGTCCGCCCCTGGTTCTGGGCTGCGCCCCTTCTGGGCGCCTTGCCGCTTGCGCACGCCCAACCGGCCCCGGAACCCGTCCTGCCCTCGCCCACCACGCTCGAAACCGTGCAGGTGACCGCCACCGCCGACAGCGCGCAGGAAGAACGCCAGTATTCCTCATCCGCCAAGATCGTCGTCAGCCGCGAAGAGCTCGAACGTCTGGACGCGGCCACGGTGGGCGAACTGCTGCGCCAGCTACCGGGCGTGAATCTTTCGCCGCCCACCCAGGGCCGCGGCGGACGCCAGCGCGGAGAAGACCGCCTGCAGCCCAACGTGGTGGTCGACGGCTTTTCCCTGCCCGGCGGCAGCCGGGCTGCCTTCCGCCTGCCGGTCGACCTCATCGAACGCATCGAGATCATCAAGAACAGCACCCCGGAATTCCCCTCCGGGCCGGGCGGCACCATCAACCTCATCCTGCGCGACGCGCCCGGCACCAAGGCCGGCACTTACCGGGCCGGCCTTTCGGCCAACAGCGGCGGACTGGGCGGCCGGGCAGGCGGCACGTACGGCGACCGCGAAGGCGAAGCCGGCGTCATCCTCATCGGCTTTGCCGACACCCGCGCCACCTTGGGCGGGCGCGATGTGTCTGTCGAAACCTTTACCGGCGGCGCGCGCACCGGCTACACCCTGGAACACGACGAGGACAGCGGGCGTTCCAATGGCCTGCACCTGATTTCGCGCTACACCCGCGAGCTTGGCGACGGTGCGCGCCTGATCGTCAGCCCCATGCTGTTCGGCCGCACCAGCGACCTCACCAACGAAACGCAGCGCAGCGCTTTCACCAACCCGGCCAACGCCACCGGCCTCGTCGGCAACGGCTCGGTCGCCAGCGACAGCGACAGCCGCAATCTCAGCGGACGGCTCACTTTCGATTACAAGCAGCGCCGGGCCGGCCAAGGCGAGACCAGCGCCACGCTGGCGATCCAGGGGCAAACCGAGCGCACCGACCGCAGCCGCGACGAATACGACGCGGGCGGCCTGCTCGTCGGCGCCACCGATAGCCGCGACAAAACCCGCAGCCTCGGCGCAAATTTCCGCGGCAAGGCCAGCCAGGCCTTTGCCAAGGGCGTCCACCTCGCCACTTTCGGGCTCGACGCCTCGCTCAAGACCAGCACCGACACCCGCAACGAATCGCAGTTCGGCGCCGTGCAGAATCTGGGCGCCCAGGCACGGGCCGAGTCCCGCGAAAGTGAATTTGCCCTGTGGGCGCAGAACGAGTGGCAGGTTTCCGAAAACCACACCCTCACGCCGGGCCTGCGCATTTCGGTCAGCAGCCGCGAAGTGGTCGACGCGCTAGGCGCCAGAATCGCCGACGACACCGTGTCGTGGCTGCCCTCGCTGCATTACGTGTGGCGGCCGGACGAGCGCTGGAACCTGCGCGCCAGTGTGGCGAAAAGCGAACGACTGCCGAAAGTGACCGATCTTTCGCCGATTGTGCGCACCACCACCGGCCAGAACACGCTGTCCAATCCCGACCGGGGCGGCAACCCTGCGCTCAGGCCCGAAACCACCACCACGCTGCAACTGGGCGTGGAACGTTTTCTGCCGCAGCAGCGCGGCAGCGCCGGGCTGAATTTCTATGTGCGCGATGTCTCCGACAAGATTCAGCGCCGTATCGCGCTCGAAGCCGGCCGTTACGTCGAGCGCCCGGTCAACTTCGATTCCGCCAGCGAAACCAGCGTCGTGGCCGATTTCAAGTGGAACGTCGCAGAACTGCCCGGCCTGTCGCTGCGCGGCAATCTGTCGACCAGCCGTCTCAGGATCGACGCCTCCACCGCCGTCGTGCGCCAGGAAAGCCCACGCCGCGCCGCCAGCCTGGGCGTGGATTACGAAATCAAGCCGCTGGGCCTCACCCTGGGCAGCAACCTGTCCTACAGCTCCGCGTTCCGCAGCGAAGCCAGCCAGGATACCGAGCAGACCACCCGCCCGCGCACCCAGCTCGACCTGTTTGCCGTGCGTAAATTCAGCCGCAAGCTCTCGCTGCGTTTCTCGGTGGACAACGTGACCGAAGCCAAAACCGGCGATGACACGCTGGAGTATTCGAGCGGCGCACTGGCGCGCCGCGAAACCGACCGGGCGCGCGGCGAACGCTTCTACAACCTGTCGCTCGAAGGCAAGTTCTGATCCTGCCGTCCCCGCGGTCGGAAGCCGCTACGCACCCAGCACGCGGCGACGGATCCAGTGATCCAGCGACAGCCTGCCGGGGCCGGCCAGCAAGAGCGGAATCAGCATGGTCAGGTACATGAGCGGCAGCTTGTAACCGTTGTCGCTCACGTTGTAGCCATTGCCGCCGTGCACCGACACCCAGGCGACAATGTCGAGCACGATCAGCCCCGCCGCCCAGAAGCGCGTGCCCAGTCCGGCCACCAGCGCCGCCGCGCCGAGGAGTTCGGTCCAGGTCGCCAGAAACCAGCTCACGTCCACCGGCACCAGACTGAATGGGAAGGGAAAAGCGTCCTGAATGTCGGCAAACCAGTTTTCCCCGCGCAGCTTTTCCAGTCCGGCAATGCCGAATTCATAGGCCAGCAGCAAACGAATCGGCAGCAACGCCAGCCAGGCGCCGGTTTCGTCCAGTGCATGCAGCGCGAAAGCCGCGCAGCGTGTCGTGTATTTCATGGGAACCCTCCCGTTGCGTGGTAACCCTTGAGTCGGCCGGGTGGCGCAAACCTTACAAGCCCCTACAATCGCGCCATGTCCTCGTTTGTCCCCCCCGTGTTCGACAACGGCTTTGCCGGTCTGCCCGAAACCTTTTATTCGCGCGTGCAACCCACGCCCGTGCCCGACCCCTATCTGGTCTGCCACAGCCCGGCTGCGCTGGCGTTGCTGGGCCTGCCTGCGGATGCCCTGACGCATCCCGATCTGCTGCACACCCTGGCCGGCAATCGTCTCCTCCCCGGCATGGACCCGCTGGCCGAGCTGTACGCCGGCCACCAGTTCGGGCATTTCGTGCCGCAACTGGGCGACGGTCGGGCGATCCTGCTGGGCGAAATACAGGGCCCCGACGGCCGGGGCTGGGAAATCCAGCTCAAGGGCGCGGGCCGCACACCGTATTCGCGCGGCGGCGACGGCCGCGCTGTGCTGCGCTCCAGCATCCGCGAGTTTCTCTGCTCCGAAGCCATGCACGCACTGGGCATCCCCACCACCCGCGCGCTGGCGTTGGTGGGCAGCGATTTGCCGGTTTACCGCGAAGACGAGGAAACCGCCGCGATCGTCACCCGTCTGTCACCGAGTTTTGTGCGCTTTGGCTCGTTTGAGGTGTTCTACTACCGCAACCAGGTCGACCCCATCCGTCAGCTCGCCGACTATGTAATCCGGCGCCATTACCCGCAGCTTGCCGCGCTCGACGAGCCCGTGCCGGCCCTGCTCGCAGAAGTGGCGCGGCGCACCGCCGAGCTCATGGCCGACTGGCAGGCGGTGGGTTTCGCCCACGGCGTGATGAATACCGACAACATGTCCATACTCGGACTCACGCTGGATTACGGCCCATTCGGCTTCATGGACGCCTTCGATCCCGGCTTTGTCTGCAACCACTCCGACAGCGGCGGCCGTTACGCTTTCGACCAGCAGCCCGACGTGGGCGCGTGGAACGTGACCAAACTCGCCCAGGCGCTGGTGCCGCTGATGTCCGTGGACACTGCCACCGACGCCATCAAGGCCTATCCCCGGCAGTTTGGCCAGGCCTACGTCGCCCGCATGGCCGCCAAGTTCGGCCTGCCCCGGGCCGGCGACAGCGTGGGCCTCATGCTCGACGCCTTGTCCTTGCTGGCCGCCAACCGCGTCGATTACACCCTTTTCTTCCGCCGCCTGGGTGATTTTGACAGCGCGCCGGACGCACTGAATGCGCCGCTGCGCGGCCTGTTTGCCGACCGCGCCGCCTTCGACGCCTGGGCCGCGCGCTATGCCGCCGCGCTGCGCCAGACCGGCGTGCCGGATGCCGAACGCCGCATTGCCCAGCACGCCGTCAACCCCAAATACATCCTGCGCAACCATCTGGCCGAAACTGCCATCCGCCGCGCCGCCGACCAGCGCGATTTCAGCGAAGTGGCGCGCCTGCACGCCTTGCTGACGCGTCCTTACGACGACCAGCCGGAATTTGAGGCCTACGCGGCCGAACCACCCGATTGGGCGCGGGAGATTGCGGTAAGCTGCTCGTCGTGAAACACGTCCCTCCCCTTGTTCTTCCCCTGCTGATCCTGGCGCTGCTGTCCGGATGCACAGGCCAGCCCATCCAGCGCAAGGACGGCAGCAGCAGCGTCCGCAGCTTCAGCGTCAAAGACCTTGCCAAGCGCGACGTCGACAGCGTGGTAGAAATCCATCAGCAGGAAGTGCTCGGCATCCTTAAAACACTCACCCTCAAGCTCTACAAGCGCAACCCCGGCGAATGGCGCAAATCCGGTCATGCCAGCGCCGAAGACGCCACAGCCGCGCTGTTCAAGTCGCTGCCGGTGTGGCACCTGTCGCAACAGAAAAATCTGGACTGGGAGGCCAGTCTGGTGGATGCCTGGCGCGAGGATTTTGCGGGCGACCACGTGAAGGCCCTGATGAACGGCCTGCTGGTCATGCACATGGCCGCCTTTGAAAACAAGACCGAGTTCTATCTGTTCACCGAACTTGACGCACAAAAGTTCTACAACGCCGCGCGCAACACAGAAGCCGTGGTCTGGCGGCTGTCCAACACCCGCACCGCGCAGGGCAACCCCATCCTGCTGTCCAACGGCTTCGACGCCAACGGCGTGCCGAACCTGAGCTTCGAACGAGAATTCGGCAAGCTTATCGGCATTCAGGACACCCTCGCCAAGATCATCGAAGACAAAAGCAACCGCGCCATCCGCTTTGGCGTCGTCAACGCCGCCAGCATGATCTTCCTGCCGATCTGATAGCGATGCGCGGACTGCGGCAGCTCGCTAGAATCCTGCGCGTATCACCCCTACCGCAACCCCCTCGATGGCGAACACCTCGCCTGCGGCATCCACCACAATGGGCTCGAAGTCGGGATTTTCCGGCAGCAGACGCAGCGTGCGGCCCCGTTTGTCCAGACGCTTGACAGTGACCTCGTCGCCGATGCGCGCCACCACGATCTGCCCGTTACGCGCCTCATCGCATTTGTGCACCGCCAGCAGGTCGCCGTCCAGAATGCCCGCGTCCTTCATGCTCATGCCGCGCACGCGCAGCAGATAATCCGCGCGCGGCGCAAACAGCGCCGCCTCGATCTGCACGTGACGTTCGATGTGTTCCTGCGCCAGGATGGGATTACCCGCCGCCACCCGGCCCACCAGCGGCAGCCCGCCGCCGCCCGCCAGGCGGATGCCACGCGAAGTACCCGGCACCAGCTCCAGCACGCCCTTCCTCGCCAGTCCCTTCAGATGCTGCTCTGCCGCATTGGGCGAGCTGAAACCAAAACGTTCGGCGATTTCCGCCCGTGTAGGCGGCAGGCCCGTGGTGTCGATCCATTCACGGATCAGAGCAAGAATTTCTTCCTGGCGTGCAGTGAGGTTGCGCATGGGGCTTCCCTTTTTTACTGTATGCATATACAGTTGTATTTACATACAGTATAAAGATCTCGCCAGAAAAAACCAACGCGCCCAGCCCCACACACAGAAGAACCCCACATGAAGCTCGGAAAGATCAGCCCCCTGGCCTTTAGCCGCATGAAACAGCGCGGCATCAGCATCGCCACCCTCGGCAACCTGCTGGCCCACGGCCAGGTGGAACCCCAGTTCGACGGGGCCCGGGTCGTCTACCTGGACAGTCCCCTGCCCGCCCCCCACTGGGGCGGCCGCCCGCAGCCACGGCTGTATGCCGTGGTGGATGCACGGGGCGATGTGCTGACGGTGGAACGGCGGGTGCGGTAAGGAAACATGCGCGAATCACCCGATGCAACGGGATATCGCCCATCCGCAAACTCAGTGTCACTGTCAAGCGACACGCAGATTTAACCCCCTGACGACATCTGGAATTGACCCCCTGGGTTAATCAACTTTCCGACGTGATCGGGGTGGGGGC
>JAIWOL010000104.1 GCA_020216925.1 Thiobacillus sp.
TGCTTCGTTTCCAACGATGGCCTCCTTGCGAACAAGGGGGGTCAATTCCTCGTGTCGCCAGGGGGTCAATTTACGGTGTCGCCTGACACCGGCTGGCAGGTGGTTGACGCTGACGCGCGCAAACTCGCGCTGGAAAGCGGGTTCAGCTATGCCAATGAAGATTACGGCAGCGCGCCGGATCAGCGTTTTCCCGGAGCCCGTCTTGCACTGAAAGCCGAGCAGGCCCTGTGGGGCGATCGTGCCCGCCTGTTCCACGACAGTGACCTCTTGCTGAGCCTGGAATCGCTGGACGATTATCTGCTGCGCACCCGGACGGGCGTGCGCGTGCCGGTTGCCGGACGTCTGAGCCTGAGCACCACGGTGAACTACGATTATGACAATGTGCCGGCACCAGGCAAGAAAACCACCGACACGGCGCTGATTTTCCAGATCGACTATGCAATCTGAACATGGCGTGACGCCGGTGCCGCAGCGCGGCTGCGGCCGGAATCGTGTACCGCGGCACCCCATGCCCTCGCGGCGATTCGCGGCGCGCCTGTACCTTCCTTTTATCAAGTCCTGGGCACGCAACCCGCTCGACACGCGTTGAACCAAACCGGAGTCATGGGAATGGAACACCTGAATACATTGTTCGCCAGTCTGGCGGGCTGGCAAGGCCCCGCCAGCACGATTCTGCATATCGTCCTCATCATTGCGCTGGCCTGGGGCGCTCGGCGGCTGGTCAGGCTCGGGCTCCATCGCCTGCGCGCACGGTTGATCGAGGGCGGGGTCGATACCGAGCGGGAAAAGCGCCTGGCCACGCTGGAACAGGTCGCACGCTACATTCTTACCGTGCTGATCCTGCTGGTGGCCACGATGCTGGTGCTGGCCGAACTGGGTATTTCCATCGCGCCGATTCTGGCGGCGGCAGGGGTGCTCGGCATCGCCGTCGGCTTTGGCGCGCAAAGCCTGGTCAAGGATTATTTCACCGGCCTGTTCCTCCTGCTTGAAAACCAGGTGCGGCAGGGCGACGTGGTCGAAGTCGCCGGCAAAAGCGGGCTGGTCGAGGAGATGACCCTGCGCTACATTCGGCTGCGTGACTACGAGGGCAGCGTGCACACCGTGCCCAATGGCGTCATCGACACCGTGACCAATCGCAGCCGGGGATTTGCCCACGCCGTGATCGACGTCGGCGTGGCCTATCGCGAAGACATCGACGAGGTGTTTGCCGTGATGCGGCAGGTGGGCCGCGAACTGCGCGCCGATCCGGACTATGCGTCACGCATCGAGGACGACCTGGACATTGCAGGCGTCGACCAGTGGGGAGAGTCCGCCGTGGTGGTGCGCTGTCGCTTCAGGGTGAAACCGCTGGAACAGTGGGGGGTGCGCCGCGCCTATCTGTACCGGCTGAAGAAGGCCTTTGACGCCGCCGGCATCGAAATCCCCTATCCGCATCTCACTGTGTACGCCGGGCAGCCCAAATCGGGCGAAGCGCCGCCGTTCCCCCTGGCGGTGGCGCAGGCCGCAGCCTGATCGGACGATGCGCTAGATATCCGTGAGCGGTTTCTGGGCGTCGCGCGCGTCGGCAGTATCCATCTGCGCGATGAGTTGTCGCAAATCGTCGTTCAGGCGCATCAGCGTGCTTTCCGGCAAGCTGGAAAGTGCGTGGATGAGAATGCCGGTCAAGGGCCGGGGCGCATCCTTCACCCGTTGCATGCCGGCATCGGTGAGGTGGAGACGGACCACGCGCTGGTCCGTGCTGCTGCGTTCGCGCCGGATGAGTCCGGCTTTCTCGATCTTGTCGAGCAGGTTGCTGGCGGTGGAGGCGTGGATGGACAGGGCCTGCGCCAGTTCCGATACCTTCATGCCCGGGGAATCGCGCAGTGCGGACAGGGCCCAGATCTGGGCGCCGCTGATGCCGCAGGCTTTTTCAACGTCCTGATAATGCTGGCGCACCGCGCCGAATATCACGCGGAACTGGCGGAGGACTTCGCTGGCGGCGGGAGGGGTCAAGGTCGGGGGCTCATCGGTCAGTCAAGCCCGCATGATCGCAGTATGCGGACCGCTCGGGAAGCGTGGGTTAGCGCGTCGCCACCGGTTCGTCGGCGTAGCGCCAGATGTTCACGTCGCGGCCGGCTTCGCGTATGCGCTCGGTCTTGCCGGCCAGATAACGCTGGAAGCTCGGTTCCTTGCGGTACGCGCCGCTGCTCACGTAATCGAACATGCCTTGGGTGTGGAACACGCGGAAGGCCGATTCCCAGCGGATGACTTCCTGTCCGGCGGGGTCGAAGAGCACGATGCCGGGGGCATAGTTCACGCCGAGCAAGCGGGCCCATTCGCGAACCGGCAGGCGTTTGCCGTCGGGGGTGACGACCGGGTCGCGGCTCCACATGTCGAGCTGCACCGCATCCAGCTTGCCGATTGCGCGGCGCACCTCGGGGCCGGCCATCACCCTGCGGTGCAGCACGCTGCAATCCGGGCAATCCTTCTGCTCGAAAAACACGGCCAGGGGCTTGGGAGAGCGGCCGGTGCGCCGCAGGTAGCGCGCAGCCGGATTGACATAGGCATGCGATTCGAGGCCGCCGCCCGTTGTCGATGTTTCGCGCGCCGCAACAAAATCGCGGAAAGGTATCTGTTTTTCCTGGTGGCTGGCCACCCAGTCGAGCGCGGCCTGAAAGCGGGCGGGCGGCACGTATCCGTTCAGTCGCAGCACGGTCTCGCCGGACTCGTCGAAGAACAGCAGCGTGGGGGTGAACTGGACTTTCAGGGCCGCGCCGTAGATTTTCTCGGTATAGGTCTTGCCGTCGAGCCCGACGATCTCGCGATCGCCCCACAGGTTTACCGCGATGACGTCGAATTTTTCCCGAAGCGTGGTTTCGGTCTGGCGCTGTGAAAGATTGCGCTCCACCAGGGCCGCGCAGTAGGGGCAGTTGTCCTGGGTGAACATCAATATCACGCGCTTGCCCGTTTGCCGGGCTTCGTGGATGTCGGCCCGCAAATCGAGGAAGCTTTCCTTGAACCAGTCGGGATAGTGGGTGGCCTGCGCGCCATAGTAGGTGCCGTGAGGCTTGGCGGGTTTGGCTGGGGCGGCATCGAGGGCAAAGGTCGCGAGCAGGCTGACAAGGGCAAGCGGCAGACGGGCTGTCATGGGTCTCTCCTCGTTTTTATCGCATGTATCGTAGCAGACGCGCATGGCGGCGGATATCTTCCGCCCGGGCCGGGCCGCAGTGCGGTCTTGATTTCCCGGGGGCGGGTGGGGTAGGGTGCATGTGTTTTTCTGTGGCCGGCAGTCTGCAGGCGGCAGTCTCATTCGGCTACCGGCGTCCCACCCGGGTAACGATCCCATGTTCGAGCGTTTCCGTCATTTAATGCCCGATCCAGACACGCTGCGTCGACATCGGGCGTTGCGCTGGCTGGGGCCGCGCCTGCAACATCCGCGCTTGTGGCACGTCAACCGGCGCGGCATTGCCATGGGCATCGCTGTCGGCACATTTTTCGGCCTGCTGATCCCGGTGGCCCAGATTCTGTTTGCCGCGCTCGCGGCCTTGCTGTTGCGCGCGAACATGGCGGCAGCGGTGGGCAGCACGCTGATCACCAATCCATTCACCTTTGCCCCGGTGTATTACGCGGCGTATCACCTGGGCGCATGGATGCTGGGCGAGGGCGTGACGCAGCGGGGCGAAGCCGAGCTGGCGAGCGCGGCAGCAGAGACTGCAACCGGGCTCGCGCTGTGGATGGACCGTGTGGGTTCGGTGGGCGCGCCGCTGGCCTTGGGGTTGCTGACGCTGGCGGTCACCCTGTCGGTGGCGATTTATTTCGTTATCCACTGGGTCTGGCGGTTGCGCGTGATGCGTGCCCGGCAGCGTCGCCGCGCCAGGCAGCGCAACTGAATCCAGCCGGCTACATGCCCATCGTGTCTGCCCACAGGGTTTGCACTGCGGCCCGCACGGCGGCCAGATCGGCGGGCGGCACGCGCGCCTGCTCCGCGCCGGCGAGCTTGACCGCATGCTGGCGGCGGCGCAGCTCGCGGTAGGCGTCTGCGGCAGCCGCTGCGGTCGCGGCAGGGATCAGCCCCGTCGCGCCCGCGCGCTGGAGGAGCGCGATGTTGCCGACGTTGTCGGCAAGCGCCGGGTGCCGGACGCAATCGCGCAGAATGAGGTACTGCACGCAGAACTCCACATCGACGATGCCGCCGCTGTCGTGCTTGAGATCGAACAGTTCCGTGGCGTTGGGATGGCCGTCGTGCATTTTCCGGCGCATGGCGAGCACTTCGTCGCGCAGTTTCGCCGGGTCACGCGGCGCGCACAGGATGTCGCGGCGAATGCTTTCGAACGCGTGGCCGACGGCGGCGTCGCCGCAGACGAAGCGGGCGCGGGTGATCGCCTGGTGTTCCCAGGTCCAGGCTTGGTTCATCTGGTAGTTGCGGAAGGCGTCGACCGAGCTTACCAGCAGCCCGGACGCGCCATCCGGGCGCAGCCGCAGGTCGGTTTCGTAGAGCACGCCGGTGGCTGTGGGGGTGCCCAGCCAGGTGTTGATGCGCTGCGCCAGCCGAGCGTAGATTTCCTGCGCGTGCTCGTCGCCGTCGTCGAAGAGGAACACCAGGTCGAGGTCGGAGGCGTAGCCGAGTTCCTTGCCACCGAGCTTGCCGTAGCCGATCACGGCGAAGCGCGGCACATCGCGGTGCCGGGTTTTCAGACTGGCCCAGCAGCGCGCGAGCGTTTCGGCGAGCAGCGTGTCGGCGAGGTAGGACAGGTGATCCGACAGGGCTTCCAGCGTCAGCCGTCCGGCCACGTCCTGAGCCAGCAGACGCAAGGTCTGCACTTGTTTGAAGCGGCGCATGATGTCCATCTGCGCTTCGGTGTCGCCGGGTGCGGCGTCGAGCTCGGCCGCGAGCTGCGCGGCAAGCTGCGCCCAGTCGGGCGCACTCATCAGGTGCTGCGGGGCGATGAGCTCGTCGAGCAGCTGCGGTTGCCGGGTGATCATCTGCGCGGCCCAGGGACTCGCTGCCAAAAGCTTCGCCAGTTGCCGCAGGGCGGCAGGGTATTCGGCGAGCAAGGCCAGATAGGTGGCGCGGCGGGCGATGGCCTGGATCAGGGCGGCCAGACGTTCGAGCGTGGTTTCGGGGGCGGCGAGGCTGCCTGCGATTTCCAGCGCGGGCGGCAATAGTGCGTTGAGACGTAGCTGGGTGGATTCGGGCAGGCGTGCGGCGTACTGGCGCAATCCGTCGAGCGTGGCCAGTATCCGCGCCGGTTCGCGGTAGCCGGCGTGTTCCAGCAGGGCCTGCGCGGCCTCGGGGCCGGCGGTGCCGCAGCACACGGCGGCGAGGGGGTGGCTGGTCTGGTCGGCCTGCGGCGCGGCGAACACCTGTTCGAAATGCCGGGTGACCCGGTGGCGGTGGCGGTCTAGCGCCGCCATCAGCGCGCCGAAATCGGCGCAATTCATCGCTTCGGCCAGCATGGCGCGCGATTCGGCGTCTTCGGGCAGCAGCTGCGTTTGCGCGTCGTCGAGATATTGGATGCGGTGTTCGAGCCGGCGCAGAAAATCGTAGGCGTCGGCCAGCTCGCGCTGTGCGTCGGCCGTGACGAGGCCGGTGCGCGCCAGTTCGGCAAGCACCGCAAGCGTCGGGCGCTGACGCAGCGCGGCGATTTGTCCGCCCCGGATCAACTGGAACACCTGCGCGGTGAATTCGATTTCCCGAATGCCGCCGGGGCCAAGCTTGACGTTATGCGCCATGTCGCGTCGCGCCACCTCGCGGCGGATCTGCAGGTGCAGGTCGCGGATCGCGGCAAAGGCTTCAAAGTCGAGATACTTGCGGAACACAAACGGCCGCACGATTCCGGCCAGTGTCGCGTCCTGGCCGCCGGTGAGCGGCCGCGCCTTGATCCAGGCGTAGCGCTCCCAGGGCCGGCCGTGCGCGACGAGGTAGTCTTCGAGCATGGCGAACCCCATCGCCAGTGGCCCCGAGTCGCCCCACGGCCGCAGGCGCAGATCGACGCGGAATACGTAGCCGTCGGCCGTGTTTTCGGATAGCGCGCCGGTGAGCTTGCGGCCCAGCTTGACGAAGAATTCGTGGTTGGAAATGGACTTGGCGCCGTCGGTCTCGCCTTCTTCGGCGTAGAGGTAAATGAGGTCGATGTCCGACGATACATTGAGTTCGCCGCCGCCCAGCTTGCCCATGCCGACGACGACCAGCCGTTGCGGCTCGCCAGTGGCGTCGCGCGGTTCGCCGTGACGCGCGACGAGCGCGTTATGGTGGAAATCGAGTGCGGCGGCGATGGAGACCTCGGCGAGGTCGGTGTAGGCCGTGGTCACTTCCGCCAGGTCGGCCTCGCCCGCCAGATCGCGTGCGGTAACCACCAGCCAGACCTGCTGCCGGAGCTGGCGCAGACGGCGGTACAGCGTATCTTCGTCGGCGCCTGGCGGATTGGCCAGAAAACCTTCCATGACCGCGCGGTCGTAGGGACGGGTCAGGTCGAGTTCCGCGAGTGCCGGCCGGGCGGCGAGCAGGCGGCTGCCGTACCTGGAGCAGCGGACGAGACGATCGAGTGCGGGAACGGACATGGCTGGATTAGAATTCCGGGTTGTTCCGACACATTATCAGTGGAGACTGCCCATGGCCGCCATCGAGTCGATTCTCACCGAAACCCGCGTTTTCCCGCCCGCCGAATCGTTCGTGCGCGAGGCCAATGTGTCGGGCATGCACGCTTACCATGCATTGTGCAAACAGGCCGAAGCCGATTACCCCGGTTTTTGGGCCGGGCTCGCCCAAAAACACATCAGCTGGAAGACCCCGTTCACGCGCACGCTGGACGAAGCGAACGCGCCTTTCTACAAATGGTTCGAGGACGGCACGCTGAACGTCTCGCATAACTGCCTCGACCGCCATCTGGCCACGCGCGGCGACCAGACCGCGCTCATTTTCGAAGCCGACGACGGCAGTGTCGCCAAAGTCACCTACCGGCAGCTGCACGCGCGCGTCTGCCAGTTCGCCAACGGCCTCAAATCGCTTGGCGTGGTGCCGGGCGACCGTGTGATCATCTATATGCCGATGTCGGTCGAAGCGGTAGTCGCGATGCAGGCCTGCGCCCGTATCGGCGCGATTCATTCCGTGGTGTTCGGCGGTTTTTCGGCAAAGAGCCTGTTCGAGCGCATCGAGGATGCGCAGGCCAGGCTCGTCGTCACCGCCGACGCAGGCCGGCGCGGCGGCAAGACCGTGCCGTTGAAAAAGGCGGTGGACGAAGCGCTTGCCATGGGCGACACGTCCTGCGTCGAGCGCGTCGTGGTGTACCGGCGCGTGGGCGGCGAGGTGAACTGGACGCCGCGCGACCTGTGGTGGCACGAACTCACCCGGACGCAGGCCGACACCTGCGAGCCCACCTGGGTTTCTGCGGAACACCCGCTTTTCATCCTTTACACCTCCGGCTCCACCGGCAAGCCCAAGGGCGTGCAGCATTCCACCGGCGGCTATCTCCTGGGCGCGATCCTGTCGATGCAATGGGTGTTCGACGCCAAGCCGGATACCGACGTGTACTGGTGCACCGCCGACGTGGGCTGGATCACCGGCCATACCTACGTCGCCTACGGCCCGCTGGCGCTGGGCATGACCGAAGTCATCTTCGAGGGCGTGCCCTCCTACCCGCATGCCGGCCGCTTCTGGGAAATGATCGCCCGGCACAAGGTCACCACCTTCTACACGGCGCCCACCGCCATTCGCAGCCTCATCAAGCTGGGCCCGGATCTGCCGGGACAGCACGACCTGTCTTCATTGCGCCTCCTGGGCACCGTCGGCGAGCCGATCAACCCCGAGGCCTGGATGTGGTACCGCGAAGCCGTCGGACAAGGCCGCTGCCCGATCGTCGATACCTGGTGGCAGACCGAAACCGGTTCCAACATGATTTCACCGCTGCCGGGCGCGGTGCCGACCAAACCCGGCTCCTGCACGCTGCCGCTGCCCGGCATCCAGATCGGCATCGTCGATGAAACCGGGCACGATGTGGCCAAAGGCCAAGGGGGGTTCCTCGTCATCAAACGGCCTTTCCCCAGCCAGCTGCGCACCCTGTGGGGCGACCCCGACCGCTTCGTGAAAACCTATTTCCCGCCCGAACTCGGCGGCAAGACCTACCTTGCCGGCGACTCCGCCCACCAGGACGCCGACGGCTACGTCTGGATCATGGGCCGCATCGACGATGTGCTGAACGTGTCCGGCCACCGCCTCGGCACGATGGAAATCGAATCCGCGCTGGTGGCCAATCCGCTCGTCGCCGAAGCCGCCGTGGTCGGTCGGCCGCACGACATCAAGGGCGAAGCCGTCGTCGCCTTCGTCGTGCTCAAAGGCCCGCGCGCCAGCGGAGAAGCCGCGAAAAAGCTCGCGGCCGAGCTGCGCGACTGGGTGGGCAAGGAAATCGGCCCCATCGCCAAGCCCGACGAAATCCGCTTTGGCGACAACCTGCCCAAGACCCGCTCCGGCAAGATCATGCGGCGGCTGCTGCGCGCGCTGGCCCGGGGCGAGGCAATCACGCAGGACGTTTCCACGCTGGAGAACCCGGCGATTCTCGATCAGCTGAAAACCAATGTCTGAGCCCGTGTGCCAGGCCCGGTGTCCGGGCCTGCCGCAACCGGATGGCATGCCTAAATGAACCCGAATGAAAAAGCCGCCTCCCGGCCGGGAGGCGGCTTTTTGCATGGGGCGCGTTGCATGGGGCGCGCCGTTCGTCGGGGATGTTCAAGCCCGTCGCATTTTCGACGCTATTGACTCTATCCCGGTCAGGGCAACCCGCTGCGAGTCGGCGGCACGGCCGCCGGTCTCGTGCGAAACAGCGGGGCTGGCGGTTCGCTCTGGTCGCCAGGGTGCTGCCGGGACTTTTTTCCAGCAGGAGGCTGCCATGACCCGCCAATGTCCCTTCCCCGTCGAATTTTCGAGCAACCGGCGCTGCTACCAGGCCGGCAGTGCATTTGGCTTTGCGTTGACGCTGCTGGCGCTGGCGATGCTGGCGGGATACGTCGGCATCGCAGTCTGACCTTACGCCCGGCCGCGCAGCGCGCGCGTGATGCGCACCAGCTCGTCGAGCAGGCTGTGCAGCCGCGCGGGCGATTTCAGCGCGCCGTTTTCGGGGTCGAAGGCTTCCTCTGCGTTGGCCAGGGAAAACTGGCCGGGCAGGGTGTGGACGCCGAGCGTGTTGAGCACCTGCCGCAGGTGCGGCAGCATGCGCATGCCGCCCAGGCTGCCGGGCGAGGCCCCCATGATCGCGGCCACCTTGTTCTGATAGGGCACCAGGCCCGATTCGCCCTGCCATTCGCGCGACACCCAGTCGAGGGTGTTCTTCAGTAGCGGCGGAATCGAGCTGTTGTATTCCGGGCTGGCGATGAGCAGCGCGTCATGCGACTTGAACAGGGCTTTCAGGCGCTGGGCGTTGGCGGGCAGGCCTTCGCGCGCTTCGAGGTCTTCATCCATCAGCGGCAGCGGATAATCGGCCAATTCGATCAGTGTGACTTCGGCTCCGGCAGCGCGCGTGGCGTCGGCGGCCGTGCGGATCAGCTTGCGGTTCCAGGAATCGGCGCGGGTGCTGCCGGCAAAGGCAAGAATTCTGGGCATGGAAAAACCTCCTGTTGCGTGCGGTTTGTTGAGTGCGACAAGGTTGAATGGGGTCAGGCGAGATCGAAACCCACCACTTCGCTTGCTTCGATTGCTTCGATCTCGACTTCGGTTTCG